>JAPYTY010000337.1 GCA_029942065.1 Acidobacteriota bacterium
CTTCCGGGAAGTCGAACCCGGAGGACTGCTCACCCGAACTGGTGGACACAGCGCCCCTTTTCGAGAACGTTTTAAAGGGTGACGAAATCGACCTGCTCAAGTTTCCCTCTCCCAAATGGTTTGAGGATGACGGCGGGCGATATCTGGGAACCGGAGATGCGGTGATCACGCGAGATCCCGACTCGGGATGGGTCAACGTCGGATCCTACCGGATGATGGTTCAGGATAAGGGGACCCTGTCCTTGTTTCTGGAAGGCCCGCGCCACGCACGATTCATGATTCAGAAGTATTGGGACAGGGGCGAGCCGGCTCCCATCGCCGTCTCCTTCGGCCACCATCCCCTGCTTCAACTGGTGGCGGGAATGGAAGTACCGGCCGAGGTCTCGGAATACGAATACGCCGGCACCTTCATGAACTCGTCCTACCAGACGGTTGAAGGCCCGGTCACGGGTCTTCCCCTTCCTGCGGACAGCGAACTGGCCATCGAGGGCTACGTCCACCAGGAAACCTGCACCGAAGGGCCCTTTGGAGAATTTTTGGGTTACTATGCCAGCGGAACCACCCAGAGCCCCATGGTCAAAGTCGAGGCCATCTATCACCGGGACGACCCCATCATCCTGGGAATGTGTGTCGGCAAACCTCCTCATGACAGTGTCTATTTCCGCTGTCCTTTGAGAGCGGCCTTCATCTGGGATGTTTTGGAAAAGGCTGGAGTGGAAGGCGTTCAAGGCGTCTGGTGTCATGAGGTCGGCTACTCACGAGCCTTCGTCGTGGTCTCCATCAAACAAATGTTTGCCGGGCATGCCCGGATGGCGGGCCATGTGGCCTGCCAGTGCAAACCGGGAGCGGGCACCGGAAGATACGTGGTGGTAGTGGATGACGACATCGACCCGTCCAATCTCGAGGATGTCATCTGGGCTCTTTGTACGCGCAGCGATCCGGCCACCGGCATCGACACGATCATCGAATCACTGGGAACGCCCCTGGACCCGATTGTCCACGAAAAACCGGGCATGCATATGCTGGAGTACACCAGTTCCAGAGCCATCATCTTTGCCGTCAAGCCTTTCAGTCAATTACTTCAGGGCCGGTTTCCCCGAGTGGTGGAGGCCAGGCCGGAGCTTCAAGCACAGGTCTTGGAAAAATGGAAAGAGATCCTCTGAAATCCAACTAAAGGAGCAACGCAATGACACACAGAATCATGATCCGCTGGCTGGCGGTCCTTTGCCTGGCCGTCCTCGGGTACTCCCCACCCGGGTTGGCTCAGGACAGCCAACCCTTCCGGCTGTTGACCTTCGCCACCGAAGGCAATCCACGGCTGGGCGCCACCCGAGGTGATGGGACCGCCGATATCGTGAACATTCACAACGCCGTCCGGTATCTGATGCAGGAACAACCCGAGGAAACGGGCCGCCTCTTATACATCCCAGCGGACATGAAAACCCTCATTGAAGCCGGCAGCGAATCCATCGCTCAAGTCAGACGGGTGTACGAAACCACAACCCGACTTCAAAGCAGCGGCCACATGCCTCAAGCCGCCCGTCAACTGGTAGAACAACAAGGGCGATAACGCCACCAGGACTCCGGAAAGGCTCAGCAGTACGCTCAGCGTCGCCACAGGCGCAAGGTTCATCGGTGCCACAGCCGATCCGCATTCGGCGATTGCTCTTGTCTAACTGATGTTGTGCCCATATTTTCCCATTTTCAGACCCTTCTAGCCTGTTACGCGCGAATCACCGTTTGGCTCCCACGGATTGGCACGATCTTGTGAGCGGCTCTCCGGTGTGAAGGGGTCTCATGTTCAGACTCTAGCCCGGATAGTGCATAGGTTCGTCAACCAGGACAGGCCACCGCCGAACTTCCCGCAGGTTCACGACTTGGCTTCTTTTGCAGCGCGAAGTAATCTACCCGTGTCAGGAAAACTAACAGATTGAACAGGGTGACATGTCGAACCGAAAAACCGAAATCGCAATTGGTTATCACCAGAATACGAAGCATTCTTTCGAGAGCGTTCGCAGCGATACTCACTTCCTGGATTGGTCGAACCAACCCATCCCTTTCAAGACCTACCTGGACCTCGAGCCTCTGCGGCTCCCATCTCAGTGGGAAGCAACAGAGGTGCCTGCCCTTCGAGCCCTATCAGGTCTCACCACCTCGACCGAAGGGATTCCAACCCTCGATCAACTGGCAAGACTGTTGTACTTTTCAGCAGGACTCACCAAAACGAAACATCATCCGGGAGGAGAGATCCATTTCCGGGCCGCTTCCTGCACGGGTGCTCTCTACCAGGTGGAACTCTATGTCGTTTGCGGGCCCCTTCCCGATTTGCCGGCCGGCCTTTACCACTTCAGCCCCCGGGATTTCTCCCTCTACCGTCTGCGCGACGGTAATTTTCGAGGGACCCTTGCTCATGCCAGTGGCGATGAACCGAACCTATTACGAGCTCCTGCGACCATCATCTGTACCGGAATCTACTGGCGAAACGCCTGGAAGTATCGGACCCGAGCCTACCGCCATTTCGGTTGGGATAACGGGACCATTCTGGCCAACTTGTTAGCCACCGGCTTCACCCTGCAATTGCCAACCCATTTGATCCTGGGTTTCCTGGACCAGGAAGTGAACCGACTATTGGATGTGGACAGCGACCGCGAGGTGGCACTCTCCATGGTGACGGTCGGCCGAACTTCAGAGCAGAGGTTGAAGCCCCCACCGGCATTCGAACCACTGGGACTGCACACCCAGGCTCTCTCCAGAAGTGAAGTGGATTACCCGGAAATGCGCGTGCTGCACTCGGCCACCTGCCTGGCCTCCGGAAAAGAGGCTGCCGAGTGGCGAGGAAACACTCCGGATCAGGAGGTCCTGACTTCTCAGGGTCCTGTTCGGCCACTGGATCCTAGGGCCGATGCGACCGTTGATTCGCTCGAGAC
>JAPYTY010000338.1 GCA_029942065.1 Acidobacteriota bacterium
CGTTCTTTCGTGGTATCTCGGATGAAGGGCATGACCATCAATTCCCGCCGTCCGGGAACACCGGACTATGAAATTCCCCGAAAATTTTCCGTGAAGCGATATCAGAACCAGCAGCAGTGGGAACTCGACTTGCACGAACCGGTACAGGTGACCATCCAGGTTTCGGTTCACCGTTTACCGGAACTACTGGCCCAGCTGACGACAGCCAAACAAAAGAACGAAGACACCTTTGAATTGAATGTCACGAACCGATCAGGGTTGATATCCTGGGTTCTCTCTCAGAAAACGGATGTGAAAATCCTGGCTCCCGAGGAAATACAAAATGAGCTTCGTGAGGTTCTTCAGATGCTGATATGAATGTGACGGAGCGGATCAACCGAATTCTCTTCATTCTGAGCTACGTCTCGAAAAACCAGGGTATCACCCTTCAAGACCTGGCCGAACGCGTCGGAATGCGTCCCAAGCAGCTCATGAAGGAACTGGACTTCATGCTCTTGATTGGCAAGCCTCCTTTCCGGCCTGATGACTATGTCGATATCTACGTTGAAGACCAGCGGGTGTACATCGAGTATGACCAGATGCTGAACCGGCCGCTGCGCTTCACCCGGCCCGAGGCCCTGGCCCTGCTGATTTCATTGAAGCTCCTGGATCCTGAAGTGGATCCCAAAACGGTTCGGTCTCTCAAAAAGACGATCGAAAAAGTGATCTCAACTTCTCTTGATCCCACCGCCCGCCTGGAAGACAGAATCGTTCTGGAGCAGCCCTCGCGTCCCATATCCCAGCATTTTGCGCTTCTTCGCCAGTCCATTGAGGAGCACCGCAAGACGGAAATCGAATACTACTCGTTGACGCGGGATGCGACGAGCCATCGAGTCATTCATCCCTACTTCTTGATGAAGAATCTGGGTTACTGGTACCTCACAGGCCACTGTGAGCTGCGAAAAGACGTGAGAACTTTCAAGTTCGAACGTATCCTTTCCGTTGAGCTGCACCAAGAAGATTTCCCTATCCCGCAGGATCTGGACGTCAACAAATACAAGAAAAATTTTCTCAAATCCATGGGACCCAACAAGGTCGAAATCTACTTCGGCCCTCAGGTGGCACCCTGGATCAAGGAAAAATGGGGGCCTTCGGTGACTCGGAAAGGGAAAAAGGGAGGGTTGGTGTTGACCCTTTCCAGTGAGACGCTGGAGTATCCATGCCGGCTGATCCTGAGCTTCGCCCCTCATGCCGAGCCCGTTTCCCCGCCCGAACTCATTGAAAAGGTTCGCCAGGACTCCAAGGAAATCGCAGAGCTCTATTGAGAAAAAGGAATCGGATTAACCACCAAGACACCACACGATATCCACCACAGAGACACAGAGAACATGACTTTCCCATCTTCTTATCCCTCCCATTTCAGCCGACAAATCAGGGGCGGTTTATGAGCGGCCTCCGGATCAGGAAATAAAAATCGGGGAGGCAGGAAGGTGGACCGTGAAACGTGGAACCTGGAACGCGCTGGTCGAAGACCAGTGATTTCGACTTGCAGATTCGACAATTACCCCTATAATGAAACTTCCTATAATTAAACTTGAGGGAGGATCAATTCTTTATGTTCAAATCTAGCTTGTTCACTGTTGTTTTTCTTGCAATCGTTATTTCAGGCACCTACTGCGCTCCTGCGGCAGAAGAACCCGCTCCAGAGCCGGTGGCGCCACCCGAGCCGCAGGCAATTACCGCCACTGCGACTCTTCAGGCCACTGAAGGGAATGAAGTCAGCGGCACGGTGAGTTTCGAAGAATCCGATGGCATGGTCAGTATCGTCGCCGATGTTTCCGGATTAGAACCTGGCATGCATGGGTTTCACATCCACGAAACAGGCGACTGCAGTGCTCCCGACGGCACCAGTGCCGGAGGTCATTTCAATCCTCAGGAATCCGAACACGGGGCTCCTGATGGCGAGATACACCATTCCGGCGATTTTGGAAATCTCGAAGCCGATGAGGAAGGCATGGCTCACCTGGAAGTCAGTGTCGATTTCATCACGCTTTCAGAAGGTGCCACTTCGGTCCTCAACCGGGCGGTCATTGTTCACGCTCAAGAGGATGATTTCGGCCAGCCCACTGGAAATGCAGGACCGCGTCAGGCCTGTGGAGAGATTCAGTAGCCGTCAGGTACTGGATCTACGTCAGCCCGACGGTAGCCGGAAAAATCAGGCCGGAGACATCCTTGAGGATGTTTCCGGCAACTTCCTGCTATTTTTCGCACCTGGAATGTCAGGAAAGTAGGCCGAGTCATGAAAAGACCTGATCTCCTTTGTGGTCTTATTTTTCTGATCTGCTCTGTGCCGGTAATTGGAGATCATTTCCGGACTTCCGACCCCCAGCCGCATTTCTTTCGTTCCTCCCGTACCCTGTTCTTCTTTCGACCCGATCTCTACGTCCGTCTCCATTCCGCCCCCGTCCTATCCTTTCTACCCCGGTGATTCACTCCCGGCAGGCCACACGCCACACGGAAGCCGAATCTTTCGAGTGGAGATGCCCAGGTTCGTACCCTCTGAAGGGGTTCGGGCCAAGACCAGCGCATTGATTTTCGATGTCACTCCTCGGAAGGCTCTCGTGTACGTTGACGGGGCTCTCATTGGCAGTGGCAGGGACTTCTCCACCCGGAAAAGTAGCTACCCCATCGTTGACGGGCTCCATGTTCTGCGCATCGAGTTCCTGGGATATCGGACCTTTGAAACCCGGATGGACGTGGTTGCGAACCGTTCACTGAACCTGACAGTGGAACTGGAGAAGGCGGACAACTGACCAGCCGCTGGTCTTCGACCAGCGCGTTTCACGGCCCACGTTCCACGTTTCACGTTCCGAATTGGCACGATCTTGCAGCCTGTTGTAGGGGCGCACGGCCGTGCGCCCTCGTCTCTCCATCGATTT
>JAPYTY010000339.1 GCA_029942065.1 Acidobacteriota bacterium
GAAAAAAGGCGACCAGTCGATGTACTCGATCAGTTCTTCAAGCGGATACTCCTGGAAGGTCCGGGTCCCCAGAAGTTGAGGAACCGGCGGAGTGTAGCCTTCCCACTCGATCGGGACCCTGTTGCTGCGAGCTTCGGCCAGTGGGATCAATCGAAGCTTCTCTTTTCTGCCCTGGTGCTTCTCTCTTATTTCATGGTACTGGTCGCGGATCTCCTGGGCGTACTTCTCCTTCTTGTCACCCAGCAGACGGGAAACCACCGCCACGCTGCGCGAGGCATCCGGAACATAGATCACAGGGTCGTAGTTGGGGGCGATCTTGACGGCCGTGTGAACCTGGGAAGTGGTGGCCCCTCCGATCAGCAAGGGAAGGTCCATTCCTTCCCGCTTCATTTCAGAAGCCATGTGGACCATCTGATCCAGTGAAGGGGTAATCAGGCCGCTGAGCCCGATGATGTCCACCTTTCTTTCTCGAGCCGTTGCCAGGATACGGTTGGCCGGAACCATGACTCCCAGATCGATCACTTCATAGTTGTTGCACTCCAGCACCACGCCGACAATATTCTTGCCGATGTCATGGACGTCTCCTTTGACCGTCGCCATCAGGATCTTTCCCTTGGAAGAGGTGTCCTCGAGTCGGCTCTTCTCCTCTTCAATGAAGGGAAGCAGGTAGGCCACTGCCTTTTTCATCACCCTGGCACTCTTCACCACCTGGGGGAGAAACATCTTGCCGGATCCGAACAGGTCCCCCACCACATTCATGCCATCCATCAGGGGACCTTCGATGACTTCGATCGGCCGTGTGCACAGCTGGCGGGCTTCCTCGGTATCCTCCTCAACGTACTCACTGATGCCCTGCACCAGGGCATGGGTCAGGCGCTCACCCACCGGAATGTCGCGCCAGGCCAGATCCTGCTGGACACCCCGCGATGAGCCCACCACCGACGCGGCGATCTCCACAAGCCTTTCGGTGGCATCCGGCCGGCGGTTGAGAATGACATCCTCCACCCGTTCCCTTTGCTCCTCGGGAATCTCTTCATAGACGGCCAGACGGCTGGGGTTCACAATGGCCATATCCAGTCCCGCCTGGACGGCGTGGTACAGGAAGACCGAATGCATGGCGTCCCGGACCGCATCGTTACCTCGAAACGAAAAGGAAATATTGCTAAGCCCACCGCTCAGCTTCACATGGGGCAGAGTTTTCTTGATTTCCCGGGCCGCCTCGATAAAGTCAACCGCGTAGTTGTTGTGCTCGGCGATTCCCGTGGCCACGGCGAAGATATTGAGGTCAAAGATGATATCCTGCGGTAAATAGCCGATCTCTTCGGTCAGGATCCGGTAGGCGCGAGTGCAGATTTCAACCTTGCGCTGCCGGGTATCGGCCTGGCCCTTCTCGTCAAAGGCCATGACGATCACGGCGGCCCCGTAGCGTCGGGACAATCGTGCCTGTCGGATAAACTCCTCTTCGCCTTCCTTGAGACTGATGGAATTCACCACTGACTTCCCTTGCAGGCACTTCAGGCCCGCCTCGATCACCTTCCAGTCGGAAGAATCCACCATCAAGGGAACCCGGCAGATGTCCGGCTCGGTGGCCACCAGGTTCAGGAACTTTGCCATCACCTGCTCGCTTGCGAGCATGCCCTCATCCATGTTGACGTCGATGACCTGGGCACCGCTGGTCACCTGCTGGCGGGCCACCTCCAGGGCTTTTTCGTAGTCCTCCTCGATAATCAGCCTGGCGAAGCGCCGGGATCCGGTGACATTGGTGCGTTCGCCGATATTGACGAACAGGCTGTCCGAAGAGATGTTCAGGGGCTCCAGGCCGCTCAAACGACATTGCGGTTCGATTTTCGGCAGCCGACGGGGAGGAAGCTCTCGGACCGCCGTGGCAATGGCCTTGATGTACTCGGGCGTGGTCCCACAGCAGCCCCCCAGCAGGTTCACGAAGCCGCTTCGGGCGAACTCCTCCAGCAGCTGAGTCATCTGGTCGGGTGTCTGATCATACTCGCCGAACTCATTGGGGAGTCCGGCATTGGGGTAGGCGCAGATATGAGTGTCGGCGATCTGGGAAAGCTCTTCGATGTGCGGCCTCATATCTTCCGCGCCCAGGGCGCAGTTCAGACCCACCGCCAGGGGCCGAACATGCGAGATCGAGTTCCAGAAGGCTTCAGGGGTCTGACCCGAGAGGGTCCGGCCGCTGGCGTCTGTGATGGTGCCGGAAATGATCAGGGGCAGTCGAATTTTGTGTTCCTGGAAATACTCCTCGATGGCAAAGAGCGCCGCCTTGGCGTTCAAGGTATCGAAAATAGTCTCGACCAGAAGGATGTCGACTCCACCCTCGATGAGACCGGAGGCGGCCGTTCGGTAGGCCTCCACCAATTCGTCGAAGGTGATATTTCGGAGTCCGGGGTCCTCCACGTCAGGTGACAGAGATGCGGTGCGATTGGTGGGCCCCAGGGACCCGGCAATGAACCGCGGCCGGTCGGGTGAGGGGTAATCATCTCGTGCCTGCCGGGCCAGGCGGGCGGAAGCGCGATTCAACTCAAAAGCCAGATCTTCCAGCTGGTAATCGCCGAGAGCGACCGAGGTGGAGCTGAAGGAATTGGTCCCAATTATGTCGGCACCGGCTTCCAGATAGGCACGATGAATCGACTGAATAAGATCCGGCTGGGTCAGGGACAGAACATCATAGTTGCCCTGGAGGTTGCAGGGGTGGTTGGCCAGGCGTTCGCCACGAAAATCCCCTTCCTGGAGTTCATGGGCCTGGATCATCGTTCCCATGGCACCGTCAAGCACCAGGATGCGCGTCCCCAGCAGATGTTCCAGTTCCGCTTGGCGGTTCTTTGCAGCCATTTTTCGGTTCCTTCCGCTCAGCCGGGAATCTCCAGTGGAACTGGTCATCCCCATCC
>JAPYTY010000340.1 GCA_029942065.1 Acidobacteriota bacterium
ACAATGGCCTCCTGACCTCAAACAGATACAGGTTGCCCTGCTGCTCGACCCGATCGACCTCCAGGCGATCCAGATCCTTTTGGCCGGCTTCCTGGGTCAGGATGAAATAGCGGTCCTGGGGATTCTCCTTGAAGTAGTCATCCAGTGCACCCAGGTCGTTGACCGCCTCCGGGGTGGCCTGATAATCGGTGTAGTAGTGGGCGGTGTGATGAAAATAGCGATAGAGAATCAGGGGCTCGCTCTGTGAGATCCGGGGAAGGATCAACCGGGAAAGATCCCTTGCCGAATGATAGTCATCCACCACGGGAGCCGCCTTCCAGTAGGTCAGCGAGGCAAACAGGGCCATGGCCGCCACCAGGGATAGGAAAATTGCGGGTGGCCGCCGCAACTCCAGTTCAAACAGGGCCAGGCCGGTTCCTACCAGGATGGGCGTTGCCAGGAGCACCCCCACCTCGGGGGCACGGTAGATATCAAAAAAGCCCCAGAGCAAGGCCCCCGAAAAGAGCAGAGCGAATCCTCCCAGGACCGCCAGCTGGACGCGCATGAGACGCTGGCTGATCAGATCCCCTGCGACCCAGTGATCCCATTCCAGGGCGACCACGACGGCCAGCGGTGGAAAAACCGGCAGAATATATCCGGCCAGCTTGCTTTCGCTGATCGAGAAAAAGATAAAGGGTACCGCCGCCCACAGCCAGAGAAACAACTCGAGGCGAAAACGGGGTTCCAGAAGATGTCCGCGCCGGCGCCAGCTGCGCAGCAGAGCCGAACCCAGGAAGAACACCCAGGGGAAAAATCCAATCAGCAAGACCGGAAGGTAATACCAGAAGGGCTGGGAGTGATGGTGAAGATCGGTGAAAAAACGCGCCAGGTTGTGATTGATCCAGAAGGTGGCCACGAAGTTGTATCCGTTTTCCCTCCACATCTCCCAGAACCAGGGCACCGCGGTCAGGGAAAAGGAGACGGCCAGAAGGGCGACCTGAAGGGCGCTCCATTGCAGTTGCTGCAGCAAGAGAAAATAAAGGCCAAAAACGCCGGCAAACAGAATGATTGCCACCGGCCCCTTGGCCAGAACCGCCAGGCCCAGCGCCACTCCGGCACCCACCGCCCACAGTTTGGATCCTTTGTTTGCTGCCTGGAATCCGCACACCATCGCCGTACTCAACATGGAGACTAAAAGGGTGTCCGTCGAGGCAGCCCGGGCAAACACGAAGAACAGAGCCGAGGTACACAGAATCAGGATGGTAAATGAGGCGGCACGGTTTCCCCGCAGGTCTCTGGAGAGCCCTCCCACCACCAGCAGGGAGAACAGGGCCAGGAGGGCGGATGGAAAGCGGGCCGACCCTTCGTGGACCCCGAACAGGCGGAAGCTGCCGGCTTCCAGCCAGAACAGCAAAGGAGGCTTCTCCAGCCAGGGCCGATGGTTCAGGGTGGGGGTCAGGTAGTTGCCGGTCAGGTGCATCTCCTCGCCAATGCGCGCATAACGGGGCTCATCTGCGCCCACGAAGGCCAGATTCCCCAGTTGATAAAAGAGGGTCAGATAGATGACCCCCGCCGAAAAAAGAAGCACCCAGCGTTTTTGGAACACGTTGAGATTTTAAGAGTAATCGAGCAATAGAACAATAGAAGCCATTGAACCATGCAGCCGGGGCGTTTCTGGATCAGAAAATCCTGTGGGTATTTTGTGGATCCTGAGGGCGGCGTGTATCATCGGGGCACCGTAAAAAAAGTCGAGTGCAGGTGGCCTCGGGTCGGGACTACCGAGCAGCCCGGTTCGGGATTTACTTGCCGTTTCGGGAGAGGGAACAACTTGAAAGGATTGGCAATGAAACGAATGAGCGTACTGGCGATGCTGGCCTGGCTTGCCGCGGCACCGGCGGCGGCGCACGATCCGATCACGCTGGACCAGCTGCTGGCGACGATCGGATCGGACTTCGAGACAGCGGAAATCACGACCCAGAAGGTGGGCGAGCAGGTGTCGGTTCTTTTTGGCCTGGGGGGCAATATCGCGGTTTCCGTGGGTTCGCAAGGTGTGCTGATCGTGGACGACCAGTTCCCCGAACTTATGCCCCGCATCAAAGAAGCGATCAAGCAGCTGGGCGGCGGCAAGGTGGACTTTGCGATCAACACCCACTGGCACTTCGACCATGCCAGCGGCAATGCCGTCCTGGGGGAAGGCGGAACCTGGCTGTTCCCTCCACCGAACTTCGGCGCTGGTTCAACCACGAGCCGGAGAAGTGGGCCGAGTTCAAGCGCCGATACTTCAAGGAGTTGAGCGCCCAGGGAGAGTCGCTGGAGCTTATCCTGGAACGCGTCCGAGCGGGTCAGGGCACCTTTGTCTTTGCCTCTCGCGAGTCGCGGTTCAACAACGCCGTCGCTCTCAAGGAGTACCTGGAGCGCACAGGTGGTGAGGCGTCCAGCCGGAAGGATGACGATGTCTGAGCCCAGCGATCAAAAAGAGTTCTCCCTGCCGATCATCTGGATACTCCTTTTGATCGGGGTCGTCGTATTTTTGTCCTAGTTGGTACAGCTGGTGGTGGCTGGGAGCCGCGGTCGCATTGTATTTTGGAATCGCGATCGCATCCATCGTGGTTCGCGGAATCATGGATAGGGGGAAAGAGGAGTAAATATGTAAGAGGAGAAACGCCTTGCTGGGGCTCGGCGTGGAGAAATGGTTTCGTGTTTTTTGTGGATGGAACGTTATAGCTTTTGTGGCATCTCTGGACCGGCTCTTGTTCGAGGATTTAAGGGTTTATCAAGCGGCTCTGGATTGTGCCGAATCGGTCATACGTCTTACCAGAACGTTCCCCTCAGATTTTAGTTTCCTGAAGGATCAATTCCGAAGAGCCGCGACCTCGATCAGTTTGAATATTGCGGAAGGAAATGGCCGAACTCATCCAGGTGACCG
>JAPYTY010000341.1:0-2509 GCA_029942065.1 Acidobacteriota bacterium
CTGGGAGTCGGTCAAGGCCGGAATCGTCTCCGGCTGGCGTGCCGCCCAGGTTCATTCCACCTCCAGCCACGGCGGGCGACTCTATCTGCAGATGCTGGAAGAGGCGAGACTGGAAGGGGGCTATTCGGTTGAGTACATCCGGAATTTGAGATTGACGCTCGAGCACAATGCCTTGCTGGGCCTGGTCCCTGATGTGATGGAAGGAATTAAAAAGTACGGGATTATTCTCAATGTCCGAACCGACCATCTGGGAGATGTGATGGAGAACGTCAAGGACTACGGAGACGTGCTGATCACCAAGAAGTTCACCCTGCCCATCAAGACCTGGCTCAACGAGGGGATTAGAGTCACTTTCGAGGCCCCCAATTTGAATCCCTGGCTGGTCATCCATGAACTGGTGACCCGGCTGATCCCGGCCGACGGACGGGGTGGAACCGATCTGCAGCCGATGCTTCCGGAGGAAGCCATCGACCGGGTGACGGCCTTGAAGATGGAGACCACCTGGGCCTCTGAATATGTCATGGCCGAGGACACGCTGGGAACTCTGGAGGTGGGCAAGTTCGCCGATTGGGTGATCCTGGAGAAGGATTTCTTCACCCTGCCGATCGACGAGATTCGGGGCGGCCTTCCCATCGCCATGACCGGTCTGGCCGGCAAGGTTGTCTACGAAAACGGTTCGGCCGGGAACTGATGGGTTGGACCGTGAGCCCGCAGTTTTCATAACGCGGGCTAATGAGGCGGAGAGCAACACGGCGCCTGGATCAAGTTGCGGTCAACTGGCGTGAGCAGCGCCTGCTGGGAGGACTGCTAAGGGAGTGCCGGTTGGAGCGCGGCTCCCTGCTTGACGTCCCCTGTGGGTATGGCCGATTCGCGCCGTTGTTTGCCCGTCTCGGGATCCAGGCTTTCGGAATAGATCTGGACCCGGAGATGGTTCGCCTGGCGGCGGGGAGCCGGCTCGGGGATGACAAGGAGCGGGGGGCGTGTGCCAGTGCATTTCATTTGCCCTTTGCCGAGGACTCCTTCGATGGGGTGATCTGTGTTCGGCTGCTTCACCTTCAGTACAGTAAGGCGGAACGACTGGCAATTCTCCGCGAACTGGCCCGGGTCTCTCGACGCTGGGTGATCATCAGCGTCTACCACTTCTCCGTCCTTCATGGTGCGGCACGGCTTTTTAACAGCACGCCCGGGCGGGTCAAGCTGATGACTCGGGAGCAGCTGAGTGATCTGGTGCGGGAAAGCGGTCTCGAGCGGCAGTCGATGCGATGTCTGCTGCCCTACTTCCACATGCAGACATTTGTTGTCTTGACCAAGACGCCTAGTTAGCGCCCATCTCGACCCGTGCCCGATGCAGGACAGTACGAAGGCCTTCGGTGTTGCCGTAAAGTGATACATAGAGTCGGTCCAGCTCGTATTTGGCCTTCATGACATTGCCCCCATTCAGGGCCACGGCCTTGGCCAGCGACTCGATGGCTTCGTCGGTTCTTCTCTTTCCCCAGTAGATCAGTCCCAGCCGAAAGTGTGCGAAATCGTTGTGGGAATCGTACTGGATCGAGGTCTCGAAGTTTTTCTGTGCCTTATTGGTGTTCTTGCCCACGTAGGCCGTCTCGCCAATGGCCCGGTAGCAAAAGCCGCGGGCTCGATTCAACTGACGGGTCCAATCCTGCTCGCTCTGGCTCTCTGGCTTCCGGGTTTTGTCAGCTGCCTGGAGTGCCTTGTTCGCATAAATTTCGGTACTGGGAAAATCCCTGGCATTCCAGTAGGAATTGGACAGGTCGACCAGTACCTGCAGGTTGTTGGGATCATGCTGAACCGTGAGTTTTCCCCACTTGCGGAAATTGGCCTGATCGTTGAGGGACTGGTAGGCCCTGGCGACGAAGTAAGCGGTATTGGCATTGGATGATTCGGCGTACAGCTTGCTGCCGAAATCCACCAGCTTACGGCTGTTACCGAGGTTCTGGTAGGCCTCGGTGGCGGCCTGAACGGCCGAGGAATCGTCGGGACGGTGCCGCAAGAAGTTTTCCGCGAGGTTCGCCAGCTGCTGCCACTGCCGCCCCTCCCGAACCGGTTCATAGGACAGCGTATACAGATAGGAAATATTGGGATCCAGTGCCGACTCTTTATAGGTTTCCACGAATTGAATCAATAGCGCCCGCTTGTCGGCGATATCCGTTTCCGCCTCGGCTTGTTCATAAAGCTCGTATTCCTCTGCGTAAGTCGCACTCTGCTGCAAACCCAGGACGGGGGCAATCGAGTTCAGGGAAACAATGACAATCAGAAATCTCAATAACACGGTTCGCATTCAGGCCTCCTCAACCATGTGAGATGCATAAACTAGCACAGAGGCCCATTCCAGTGCGAAAAAAAATAAGCGTGCTTCGCACGCAGAGAAACGCGTCGCTCAGGCTCCGCGTGGAGAAGCGCGCTTCGCGCGCCGACGAGACAAGACAAGAACATAATTTTCTGTCAGACGGTAGGGATCACTATCTCCTGACTCCTGACTCCTTCCTTC
>JAPYTY010000341.1:2519-2905 GCA_029942065.1 Acidobacteriota bacterium
GTGTGGAGAAGCGCGCTCCGCGCGCGGAGAAACGCCTCGCTGAGACTAGGCGTGGAGAAACGTGGGAGGCGCCTCAGACGCTGGTCTTCGACCAGGGCGTTCCAAGTTCCAGGTTCCACGTTTCACGTTCCAATTTGGCATGATCTTGCAGCCTGTTGTAGGGGCGCACTGAGTGCGCTCACAGCAAGGACAGGGATTTCTAGAAGGGCTGCCCGGCCGTGCGCACTCCTGGTTGTGTTGGCTGAGATTGGAGAATTAAGACAAAAAAAGTTTTTTCTCTGTGTCTCTGTGCCTCTGTGGTGGAATTCTCCCGTGTCTTTGTGGTGTGAGCGTCACCGTAGCGTCTGGTTGAAAAAGTCGATGGTTCGCTGCCAGGCCAGCTTGGC
>JAPYTY010000342.1 GCA_029942065.1 Acidobacteriota bacterium
ACCCATCCTCTTGAAGGACTCCACCTGATCGGGCCGGGGAAACATCTCGCTGTGGTCAAAGGCGTGGCGTTTGGCCCGGATCTCCTCATCCGTCATCCCCACGTCCTTGCTGGCCTGATAGATGACGTTCATGATGTTGTCGATGTCTCGATCCCCGACCGTGTGGTGATTCACGTATCGGTTGCCTTTTTTGATGTATTCGTACAGCAGCTTGGCGTAGTCGGAACCGGGGCCGTAGGCACAGTTTCGACTGGCCTCCTCGATCCCCATCCCGTCGATCTGGGCCAGACGAGAGGACTCCAGAACCCGGGCCGTGGTACAGGGGCCACCCTCGATGATCCTTCCTCCGATGAACCAGAAGTAGTCGCTTCCCTGTCCCGTAAAGGTGCGCAGCACGTCCAGGAAATAGGGATCGGAGTAAAAATGCTTGGTGCGCCAGTTCCAGCTCCAGGCCTCTCGAATGGGCAGACGGCCCTGGCGGTCCAGGTCGGTGTACACCCTCAGGTTGGTCGGGTTGTAGGCGTTGGAGGAAAAGGAGGTCATGCCGTAACCGGACCACCACTCCAGGCCAAGGCGCATCACCTCGGTCAGCTTGGGGTAGTGATCCTTCATCACCACATCCCCGAAGAACCAGCGCATGGCTCCCGCCCCGCCGGAACCGGTTTCAGGGTTGATGCGGTTGACGTCGTCCTGAGGAAATACCTCACGAGATGCCTCATAGGCTTTTTGATTGACCATCAACCCGATAAAAACATCCCTCAGCAGTACCGGGTTATCGGGTGCGGCCGCATCCAGCTGCTCCTTGGTGATGTGGGTTCCATCCAGGATATTGAAGGCTCCCGGGCTCATTCCGCCCCGCCCGTAGGGACCATTGCCCCGGGTGCCGTACTCGTAGTCCCGGCCCAGCGTAAAAACAATGTAGATCCACTGGCCCGGCTTGGCCTTTTCGACGGCTTCCGCCAGAACACCCGGAAACGCCTTCTCGTTTTCCTCGGGGCTCCCTTCCATGAAGCGGGTGACCACCACATCATCGGTGAGGATTCTGGTGACCACCGGCGGTTCGACGGCGTTCCAGTCCCATGGGTGTTCGTGGGTCAGAATGAATCCCGGCAAAACCGTGCGTCCCTTCAAATCCATCACCCTGGTCTCCGCTCCTGCCATTGCCAGAATTTCGTCATTGTCTCCCACCTGGGTGATCTTGCCATCCTTGACGTACATGGCCTCAGCGATCGTACCCAGCTGGGAATTGAATCCGTGATCGTCCACGGTGACCAGCTGGCCATTGTGGAAAATCATCTCACCTTCTTGCTGAGCCAGTGCCGTACTCTGACCGACTGCAATCAAGCCCCAAACCAACAACAGAGCACCGATTCGTTTCCTACCCATGGTTGTCTCTCCTATGAAAGTTTTTGGGAAAACAAAGTGTTTCTTTGAAATGTGTTACAAATAAAGGTCATGGTATCTCAGTCGATAACCGTGCCTATTAATGCTAATGCTTAAGGAATCCAAAGACAAGGCCGGGTTGAGAGGATCCGAGTAACTTCAAGAAATGTCCGATCCAATACTTGGGGTTATCTTTGCCCTGATCGCGTCAACCTCGTGGGCAGTGGGAGCCGTTTTCGCGCGCGCCGGGATGAGACAAGTGGGCTCTCTATTGGGCACTTTGATCTCCCTGATGGCGGGCTTCACCGTAATTTCAGCCATAGCCCTGATCATCGATTTCGATGCGGTCTTCAGCCTTTCCTCCACCACCCTGCTATGGCTGGTCCTGCTGGGCTTCATCCAATTCCCGGTGGGCAGATTTCTGCTTTACAGCGGGATTCGACTGGCGGGAGTGGGACCGGCCTCAACCGCGGGTGGTTCAGCTCCTTTATTTGCGGCCGTCATTGCCATCGTCTTCCTGGGGGAACAGATGACCTATCCCATTGCAGTGGGCACCGTGTCGGTGGTAGGGGGATTGGCTCTGGTCATGAGCAGTGCCCATGCTCAAAGTCTCTCAACCACCCCATCCGGGCCTTCATCCGATGCAGCGGAGACTCCCCAACCGCACAGATCAGGCGGGTCTCTGACAACCGGAATCCTCTGTGCACTGGCCGGAGCCACTGCTTATGGAACGGCTCACAACATCGCCCGATACATGGTCACCGAAGCGGTTTCGGCTCCGGTTGCGGCCAGCTACACTCTTTTTTCCGGCATGGTGATCCTGGCCGCCATTTCGCTGCCCCGGTTGGGAAAACTGGTGGAAACACCCCGGGCGGCGGTACTCACAATGGCGACCTCGGGTGTCATGTCCTCCCTGGCCATTCTTTTCATGTACACCGCTCTCTCCAAGGCACCCGTCACACTGGCCTCGCCGCTGGTGGCTCTCAATCCCCTGATTGCCATGGTCCTGGCGCACTTCTTTCTGCAACGCCTGGAACGCATCACGACCGGCATGATAATCGGAGCCCTAATGGTTGCCATCGGCGTGACCTTCGTCATTGTGGGCCGACCCGTTTAGTTGTCCGGTATCCTGCAGACGCAATGCAGAAAATTACAGTGGTGCCAAGTACAACGAAAGACGAGGAAGTGCTTGATCGGTAATAGCTACTCAGTGTCCAAAGTGTTCCAGAGGTTTCATTCGTCGCATTCACCGAAAAGGACGGTGGGAGTATCTGTTGAGCCATTTTTATATTTACCCCTTTCGCTGTCAGATCTGCTCGCACCGTTTCAAGGCCTTCAGGCTGTTCAGGCGCTACGTCAAACATTCGGTCGATCGTCGCCAATTCGAGCGCATTGAGACCAACCTGCCGGCCGTCTTTTCGTTTCCCGGAAAACAGGGGAGAAGGACGGGTTATCGACCTTTCCGTGGCCGGCTGCAGGCTCGAGAGCGACGCTCAGTTGAAGCTGGAGAC
>JAPYTY010000343.1 GCA_029942065.1 Acidobacteriota bacterium
GGTCTGTGTGGATGTCGAAGCCGGAGGGCGTCATCTATCCGCCCCTAAGTCTTTGTGTCAGCTGTCAGTTGGCCCGGCGCCTCGGTGCACCGATTCCGGACCTACGGCACTACCGCACCAATCTGCGGAGCGCCCTCCCCCTCTGACTTCCGGGGTGTGAAGGTCAGCTGACTCGTCTCCGCGTTAAAGTCCACTACCACCCAATCCCCATCGCTCACCTTTCCTTCAAGAATCAAACGGCCCAGGGGGTTTTCGAGTTGTTTTTGAATGCTTCGTTTCAGAGGCCGGGCCCCGTAGTGGGGATCATAGTTCACCTTTACCAGAAACTCGCGAGCCTCTTCGGTAAGTTCCATGTCAATGTTCTGACTTTTGAGCCGGGAACGTAAATGGCCCAGTTGAATCGCCACAATTTCCTTGAGATGCTGTTCCGAAAGAGTGTGGAATACAATGGTCTCATCCACACGATTCAAAAACTCAGGACGGAATTGGAGACGGAGCTCCTCCAGGACCGCCTTCTTCATCTCATCATATTCGGGCCCATCGGCAGCCTCACAGAATTCAAGAATTCGATGGCTCCCGATATTGGAGGTCATGATCAGGACGGTATGCTTGAAATCAACGGTTCGCCCCTTTCCATCGGTGAGTCTTCCATCATCCAGGATCTGAAGTAGGGTATTGAAAACATCGTGGTGGGCCTTTTCGATCTCATCAAAGAGAACCACCGAGTAGGGGCGGCGACGCACCGCTTCACACAACTGACCACCTTCTTCATACCCGACATACCCGGGAGGTGCTCCCAGAAGACGAGCGACCGCGTGCTTTTCCTGATACTCGGACATGTCGATCCGGACCATCGCCTGCTCGTCATCAAAGAGAAATTCGGCCAGAGCTTTGGCCAACTCCGTCTTGCCCACCCCGGTGGGGCCCGAAAAAATAAAGCTTCCTATCGGCCGGTCCGGATCCTTCAGACCGGATCGAGCACGAATCACCGCCTGGGATACTGCCGCCACGCCTTCATCCTGACCTACCACGCGCCCGTGAAGAGCGTCCTCCAAACCCAGCAGTTTATCGGTTTCTCCCTCCATCAGCTTGGATACCGGAATCCCCGTCCAACGACTGACCACTTCGGCGATATCGCCCTCATCGACCTCCTCCTTGAGCAGTTGGTGATCCCCCTGTTTAGCGGCGAGCCGTTCCTGCTCTTTTTCCAGCTCGTGGTCCAGCCGGGAAAGTTCCCCGTATTTCAATTCGGCAGCACGATTGAGGTCGTATTTTCGCTCGGCTTGTTCGATTGCAATCTTGGTTTGCTCAATTTGCTGGCGTATCGCACGCAATTGCAGCACCGTCTCCTGTTCTGCCTGCCACTGCGCCTGCATGGTATCGACCTGCCCTCGGGTATCGGCCAGCTCCCCTTCAATCCTGGCCAACCGCTCCCTGGAGCCCTTATCGGTTTCCTTCTTGAGCGCCTCCCTCTCGATTTCGAGCTGCATCACACGGCGCTTCATCTCATCCAGATGGGATGGCATCGAATCCATTTCGGTCCGCAGCTTGGCGGCCGATTCGTCGACCAGGTCGATGGCCTTGTCGGGCAAAAACCGATCCGAAATATAGCGATCGGAGAGCACGGCGGCAGCAACCAGGGCCGTGTCCTTAATTCTCACGCCATGATGGACTTCGTACTTCGCATTTAATCCCCTCAATATGGAGATCGTGTCCTCCACTGAGGGCTGTCCCACCAGGACGGTTTGAAAACGCCGTTCCAGGGCCGCGTCTTTTTCGATGTATTGGCGGTGCTCATCCAGGGTGGTGGCACCGATGCAGTGCAGTTCGCCGCGAGCCAGCATCGGCTTGAGAAGGTTTCCCGCATCCATGGCACCCTCCGCCCTTCCGGCTCCAACCACCGTATGCAGCTCGTCGATGAAAAGTATGATCTCGCCTTGTGAGTCCTGAACCTCCTTGAGAACAGCTTTCAGCCTTTCTTCGAACTCCCCTCGGTACTTGGCTCCGGCAATCAGGGCTCCCATGTCCAGGGACACAATCTGCTTGTCCTTTAAACCTTGAGGCACGTCTCCCCGCACGATCCGTTGTGCCAATCCTTCGACGATCGCAGTCTTCCCCACTCCCGGCTCTCCGATGAGAACCGGATTGTTCTTGGTTCGCCGGGACAGAACCTGCATGACTCGACGGATCTCCTCATCCCGACCGATGACCGGATCCAGTCGGCCCCGGTTCGCGTCCTGAGTGAGATCGCGTCCATAGCGTTCCAGAGCCTGGTAGGTTCCCTCCGGGTTCCTGGAGGTGACCTGCTGCCGGCCTCTCACCTGGCTGAGAGTCTGGAGGAAACCCTCCCGAGTGACGCCCAGTTCCCTGAGCATCCTGCCGGTGCTTCCCGTGTCATCGGTCATGGACAGCAGAAGATGCTCCACGGAAACAAATTCATCCCCCAGGTTCTGGGCCTCCTTGCGGGCCTGCGCCAGCAAAAGACGGAGCCGACCCGTCCCGTACACCTGATCCGGCACTCCCGAGGTTCCGGTCACCTTGGGACGAGACTCCAGTTCCTCCAGGAGGAGTTTCTGAAGGTCCTGGAAATTGATCTCACCCTTTTTGAAGAGGGCCACGGCCAGTCCCTTTTCCTGCTCCAATAAAGACAGCAGGAGATGTTCCACGTCCATTTCCTGATGGTGGTGCTGTAGAGCCTTGATCTGAGCCTCGCTCAAGGCCGTTTGCGCTTGTTCGGTTAAAGAATCAATATCCATTTCACCTTCCCTAAGTACCTCCTTTATATAAGATCGGTTCCATCCCCTGGCAAGTTAGGAAAACTGGCAATAAGGAGTCAGAAGTCAGAAGTCAGAAGTCAGAAGTCAGAAGTCAGAAGTCAGAAGTCAGAAGTCAG
>JAPYTY010000344.1 GCA_029942065.1 Acidobacteriota bacterium
GCTCAGGGGACCCATGTAATTCGCCGTGTCCCAACCCGTGACCAGGGCCGTGGTGTTGGGGTTAGTGATCTGGTGGGTGTCTCCTGCGGGCAAGATGGGGACTCCGTCGGCGTCCCGCGGCAAGGCGTGTTCCGGATAATTGCTGTAGTAGACCTGGAAAACCCGCCGCCGAATGCTCTGAAGGGCACCCCGCAGGGTCTGGGCGGTTTGCTGATCAGCGATCTGGTCGCCTGAGAAAACGGCATCAAAATACTGCTCTTTCTCGGACCCGCTCAACTGGAGAAAGCTCCTGCCCGAGAACATCTCTGCGGCATGGCTGTCAAACAATGCCAGCAGCTCATCCTCCACCCGAAGCTGCTTCAGGACCTCAGCCGTGATGTTGTGGTCCTCCAGCACCTTGTATCCCGGATCATCCGGATCCGAGGGAATTAGTGTATCTCCGATGGCCGCCACCAAAGCGGCCCGATCCACACCGGCCGGCTCACCCGTTTCGGCACATCCGGTGGTGCCGAGAGCAACCGCCGTTGCGGTCGCTCCGGTACCGGTCTTTTTGAGAAAATCTCGTCTGGATACCTTTGGTTTTGACATAACGACTTTACCTTTCCATTGGCTAACTGAAATGGCGCTTGATGATGCGACCTGCTGCAAAAACGGTCAGGGATGCCTGGGGCGTCCCGGTGTTGCCCGTGGTGACTCTGGGGATGGCACTTCCGTCACAGACCAGTAAATTGTCGACATCGTGTGACTCGAAGTATTGATTCACCACCGATGTCCTGGGATCCTCCCCCGCCCGGCAGGAGCCGACCTTGTGCGAACCCCCGGTTCGAGGGGTGATGGTGACCGGGGTATCAAGCGAACTGATCTGCTTGCCCCCCATTTTTTCGAGTATCTCGTAGGCGATGGCTCTCCCTTCCTTGGCCCGCCGGATGGTGCGGCTGTGGTCTCCGCCGTAGAGAAGCTGGCCGTCCGGGTCGATATACCAGCGACCCGAGGGCTTGCTGTTGCTGGGCGAGAGTGATCCGGTGCGGAGGACGCCCTTTTCCTTGATCCATTTCTTGTGCTCACGGCCGTACCAGGGAGCGTAAGAGTTCAGCGCGGCCTGAGAGGGCAGGCGCATACTGCCAAAACCGGCCCGGAACAGAAGTCTCCCCTCGCCATCCGCCTGCTCATCGTGGATCATGTAGTACCCCCCGATGTTAGCCAGGTCTCCGTCTCCCATCGGTTCATCGAACAAGGCGCTGACACCGGGCGTGCGGGCATGACCGTCAATGTGCTGGCCCACGTTGGGATTCTCCACGATGATGGGATTCCCTCTCCATTCCCTGGGTCCATAGCCGGAACGCATCAGAAGCAAGGGCGATCCCATGAACCCGCCGGAGACAATGATCTTGTCGGCTTCCAGCTCGTAGCTGGACCCTCCGGAACTGCAGACCAGACCCCGGGCCACCCCGCGTTCTCCCTGGAGATCAATCAGAATCTTCTCCACATGAGTATCGGGAATGATCTCGACTCCGTTTTTCTCCGCCACCGGGATATAGGTCACCACGGTGCTGGCGCGCGACTCGTACTTGCACATCATGGGGCTGTTGCAAAAACCGCAGTAGATGCAATTGCGACGGGCTCCCTCCTGTCGCTTTGGGTCGTAGCCCATTCCACTGGCGACCTCATAAAAGAGCTGGTTGCCCGGCGTGTCGATCTCCCCCGGAAATGGATGGACGTTGAATTCGCGGCGAATTTCCGCCACTCCCTCCCGGAGATTCTCCTGGGTCCAGTCCACGCCTGTTTCCTTTTGCCAGTGAAGATAATCGGCCTCAAAGGGTAAAAAGGCCTGGGCGCCCCAGTGAAGAGAACTTCCCCCCACAATCTTGGCCCGGCTGCGATCATTGTCCCAGAGATAGGTTCCGTCGTAGTTGTCCTCCAGGTTGGTGAACATTTGTCGCCGAAGCGGTGATCCATAACCCGGCCGAGGTTCTCCCGGAAAGTAGGGCCCTGCTTCAATCAGAGCGATCTTCAGTCGATCACCCGTTTGAGGATGGACGCCTTTCTCGGCAATTTTTGCAGCCAGAATGGGTCCGGAAAATCCGGCCCCAACGATGGCCAGATCGTATTTGGTTTCAGCCATGGTGTACCTCGCGTTTCACTTTTACTTCATGCCACACAGGCGGCGATCGCTTCGGACCATTCGGGAAAAAGGTCCTCGGGCAAACCATGGATGTAGTCCACGATCCGCTCCGAGTCCATCACATTGGCGTACTTCTGGTTCATGTCGAACAGGTTCATCGCGTGGGAAGCCTGACCCCGGTCAAAGGTACAGTCTTCGATCACGGTGACCCGAAAGCCGTGCGAGAAGCCGTCGATCACGGTGGCTCGAACACATCCGCTGGTGGTGGTCCCACAACACAGCAACTGGTCGACTCCCAGCGTGATGAGGTATTGAAGCAGTGGAGTGCCAAAAAAAGCACTGGGTTTCTTCTTGAGGATCGTGGCTTCCCCGGATTGAGGAGCGATCATCTCCGGAATGAGATTGGCCCGGACCCGGGTGTCATCGGAGCCCCCACGCCACTGGTCGACCCGCTTGTTTTTGACTCCCCAGGAATGTCGGTCCAGAAGATAGTGATCATCGTCGGCCGTGGTATACAGAATCGGAAGAGACCTTCCACGAGCCGCCTCCAGCACCGGGACCATTCGCTCCATGGCCCGCCAGCCTTCGGCACCGCAGCTGTTGGGGTACTTGGCGATCGAATCCAGAATATCTTCGGCCTCGTCCCCGACAAAGCCATAGTTGACGTCGATGACCAGGAGTGCCGGGCGCCCTTTGAATTCCGCCTCCCGCCCATAGCCGGCCGCACCAAAAACTTTCTGATCCCGATCCGTTAAAAAGTCATCCCAGGTC
>JAPYTY010000345.1 GCA_029942065.1 Acidobacteriota bacterium
CCTCTCCGGGTCCAAGGCCAGGATCAAGCTTATGCTGGCACTGGGAAATGGCCTCACGAGTGTTTCTCAATTACGAACGTTGTTCGAGGAGTAGGTGCGCACACAACAAAGGCACAGACAAGAAATTTCACCACAGAGACACAGAGAAGATTAACTCTTGTCGTTCCTGCGGAGCGAGTTCTTACAAACTAAAGTAGGGGCGCACGGCTGTGCGCCCACAGCAAGGTCTGTGAATTAAGAAGGGCGCACGGCCGTGCGCCGCTCGCAGCGCGGCCGCTACAAGAGCACGACAGCACGATGGCCCGAAAGCACAAGGTGCCGTGCGCCCTCCTATTCAGAAACCCAGGGTTCAGATTTTGAATTTCGAATTTGGGACTTCGGAATTCGGATTTTCTGCCAGGTTGTAGCGGCCGCTACAAAAGCGCCACTGCACCACTGCACTACAACACCCTTTACGGCTATACTCGCCGGAATGTCCACCTTGGCCCACTCGTTGCGAGGATGGTTCCTGCGCTTTGCCCGAAATCGATTGGCCCTGCTGGGAGCACTGATTGTGGTGGGGATGCTTCTGCTGGCGCTGCTGGCTCCCTATCTGGCCCTTCACGATCCCAACCAGATGAGCATCGCCGATCGACTGGCCCCCCTCTCGTCTGATCATCCCTTTGGCACCGACCAGTTTGGTCGAGATATCTACTCCCGGGTCATCTATGGAAGCCGGGTCTCATTGGCCGTCGGAATCCTGGCGGTGAGCCTGGGTGTGGTGGTGGGAGTGCCGTTGGGAGCCATCGGAGGCTACTTCGGGCGGGCTCTGGACAACGCCATCATGCGTGTGATGGACGCCATCATGGCCTTCCCCGGGCTGCTGCTGGCCCTGGCCCTGGTGGTGGCGTTCGGACCCTCGGTGCCCAGCCTGTCCCTGGCACTGGGAGTCCGGTACATGCCCACCTTTGCCCGTCTGGTCCGGGCCTCGGTCCTGGAAGAACGGGAGAAGGAATATGTTGATGCCGCCCGGGTTCAGGGGGAATCCAGTCTGCGCGTCCTCTGCCGTCAGATTCTCCCCAACTGCCTTTCTCCCTTGATCGTGCAGATCACGCTTGACCTGGCTCATGCCATCATCGCCGAGTCCTCTCTCAGTTTCTTGGGATTGGGCGTGCCCCCGCCCACCTCCACCTGGGGAAGCATGCTGGACGACGCGCGTACCTACATGGTGATCCACCCTTTTGGCGCCCTTTTTCCCGGGTTGGCGATTTCATTGGCCGTTCTGGGTTTCAACTTCCTGGGCGACGGACTCCGCGATGTTCTGGATCCGCGCCTGGCAGAGGAGAGTTCGTCACATGGCTGATGAGGTAATCCTCGACGTCCGCCGGCTGGAGACCCGGTTTTTTCTGCAAAAAGGTGTCCTGACGGCCGTCGACCGGGTATCTTTCCAGCTTCACGAAAAAGAAATCCTGGGGATTGTGGGCGAGAGTGGATGCGGCAAGAGCGTGACGGCCCTGTCCTTGATGAGGCTGGTTCCGAACCCGGGAAAGATCACGGGCGGACAGGTCCTCTACGGCGGCGAGGATCTGCTCACCAGAACAGAGTCCGAGATGCGGGCCCTCAGAGGCCGCAAAATTTCCATGATCTTTCAGGAGCCCCTGGTCGCCCTGAATCCAGCCTACACGGTGGGGGATCAAATCGCCGAATGTTTCATGGTCCACGAGGGTCTGGGAAAAAAAGAGGCCTTCGGCCGAGCCGAGGCGGCCCTCGGGCAGGTGGAAATAGCGGATGCCGCCCGGCGCATTCACAGTTACCCGCATGAGTTCAGCGGGGGAATGCGTCAGCGGGTCATGATCGCCATGGCACTGGCCTGTGATCCCGACATCCTGATCGCAGATGAGCCCACCACCGCCCTGGATGTCACCATCCAGGCTCAGATTCTGGCCCTGTTGCGAGATCTCATCCGGGATTCCAACAAGGCCCTGGTTTTCATTACCCATGATCTGGGGGTGGCGGCGGTTCTCTGCGATCGCATTGCCGTGATGTATGCCGGTGAGGTGGTGGAGATCGCCCGACGAGATGCTCTTTTCGGGCGCCCCTTGCACCCTTATACCCAGGGACTTCTTAGCTGCCTGCCGTATGGTGAGAGACCCCGGAAATTTCTCGATTCCATTCCGGGCTCGCTGTGCAATCTCATGGATCCTCCCACCGGGTGCAGGTTTCACCCCCGCTGTGGGCAGGTCCTGGATGTGTGTGCCCATCAGTGTCCGACCCTGCGCCAGGTGGAGGAGGGCGGGAAAACAGCCTGTCATCTCTACCCTTGAAAGTTTGGTGATAATGACGCAAGACATTCTTCAGGTCGAAAATTTGGCCAAGCATTTTCCCATGGGATCCTCCGTTTTTTCGCCTGGCCGCCGCCAATCCGAACTGAGAGCGGTGGATCGGGTCAGTTTTTCGATTCCCAGAGGGGGGACGCTGGGCCTGGTCGGTGAGAGTGGAAGCGGCAAGTCCACCACGGCCAGGCTGATCACGCGTCTCATTGAACCCACCTCGGGCAAAGTTTTTTTTCAAGGGCGGGAAATCCTGTCTCTGTCCGACAGGGCGTTTCGCAAGATACGACCTCGCATCCAGATGGTCTTTCAGGATCCCTATGCCTCCTTGAATCCCCGGCTTCGCGTTCGCTCGATTCTGGGAACCGGGCTGCGGCTGCACCGGATGGTGCCGCCGGGGCAAATTCGAGATCGAGTGGTGGAGCTTCTGGAACTGGTGGGTCTTGAGGCCGACCACGGGGACGATTATCCGCATCAATTCAGCGGCGGACAGCGCCAGCGCATTAGCATCGCTCGGGCCATGGCTCTGGAACCCGAATTGATCATTGCCGACGAGCCGGTATCCGCCCTGGAT
>JAPYTY010000346.1 GCA_029942065.1 Acidobacteriota bacterium
CCTCAGTCGGAGTTTCAGGCCGGCGAGACGGAGGCGGAGAGCCGGAAACGGCGGTCTTGCTGGTAGTAGCCCCGGGAGATCACCTGGGAGGAACTCAGCAGCTGCTCGGAAGGTGAACTGAACCACTGTTGAAGATTCTGATTGATGAGTCCGAATGCCAGGAAGGCCATCACCAGGGCCGGGAAAAGGGAAAAGGTGAGCAGGGTGATGACCAGCTTGGTTTTGATCTGGGAACCGGGCCGATTGGCTTGATACTCAAAGAAGAGCTTGATCAGATTGCGAGCCAGAATGAAGGATAGAATCAATACGATGACAAAGTTCAAGGCCCAGGCCACAGCCCATAAGTTGACATTCCAGACAAAGCGGGGGTTTCCCACCGAAGAGGGGTTCAAGAAAATGACACTGGCCAGGAAAACCACCATCACGATGGCCAGAACCGCGGAGGCCCAATAAATCCTGCGCAGAAGTTCCCTTTGCTTCATGAGTTGCCAGCCATCCGTTGTGTCATGTATTGTAGCGCGGATTATGCATAAGTTCTCAACTGCGTCGCCGAATTCATCCGCCCTGTTTGGGTTGCACCACCCTCAAGCGGGTGCCCCGGCCTCCTCACCGCACCTTGCATCAGGCTTGCGCTGGCCTGTCTTTGCTTTGCTCAGATGAAGCCGCTGCCGGTTCGTACCGAGAGCCCATGCAGGATCCGCACTAGCAGGAAGGCGATGGCCGGCCCGGATTGCGCAAGATCCGGTCTGATTGACCCGGGAACTTCACGGGAGTGGAAATGATTCGAATTGGAGTTGATGCGGGCGGCACTTTTACCGATTTCGTGGTTTTGGAAGACGGCGCCTTGACGGCCTTCAAGATTCCTTCCACTCCAGACCATCCGGAAAAGGCGATCCTGGAAGGGCTAGCTCGGGTTGTGGCGAATCGAGATGAATACCTCATCCAGCACGGATCCACTGTTGCCACCAACAATTTACTGGAGAGAAAGGGGGCCAAAACCTTGCTGGTCACCAATGATGGATTCGAGGACCTCCTGGAAATTGGCCGGCAGAACCGACCCGGACTGTACCAGTTGTCTTCGTCTCGCCCGGAACCTCTGGTGGCTTCCAATTTTCGTCTGGGTATCAAGGAGCGAATCCTCCATGATGGAAAGACTCTGATCGCGCTGGAAAAAAGGAGCTTGGGGTGGCTTCAGGACAAAGTGAAGCAACTGGCCCCCGAGGCGATCGCCGTGGTGTTGCTCTACAGCTACTTGAAGCCGGAAAATGAGAAACAAATCGGAGAAGCCCTCGAGGGCGCCGGAGTTCCGATCTCGCTTTCGCACCAGGTTCTATCCGAGTTTCGGGAGTACGAGCGCACCTCAGCCACCGTTGTGAACGCCTATCTTTCCACCACCATGTCGAACTACCTCTCAGCCTTGAAGGAGGATCCGCTCATTCAAAAGGGAAAACTGACCATCATGCAGTCCAACGGCGGGTCGATGCCTGCCGCTGCGGCTGGATCGGACCCTTTGAGGACGCTTCTTTCGGGGCCTGCCGGGGGCGTGGTAGGAGCCTTTGAACTCCTCAAGGAGGCAGGTCACGACCAGATTATCACCCTTGACATGGGGGGGACCTCGACCGACGTGTCCCTGTGCGATGGGCAGATTTCAACCACCAACGAAGCCTATATCGATCATTTGCCGATTCCCGTCCAGATGATCGGAATTCACACCATCGGGGCGGGGGGAGGCTCCATCGCTCGAATTGATTCCGGTGGTTTGCTGCGGGTCGGCCCCCAGAGCGCCGGGGCTGATCCCGGTCCCGTGTGCTACGGCAAGGGCAAGGATGTGACGGTGACCGATGCCAACCTGTTCCTGGGGAGGATGGACCCCGACTACTTTCTGGGTGGGAAATTGAGACTCTATCCTGAACAGGTGCAACCAGCTTTGGAGAAACTCGCAAACAAGCTGGGTCGCTTGACGGATCGAACCTGGGAACCGGCGGAGGTGGCCCAAGGGATCCTGGAAATAGTCAATACCCAGATGGAAGGTGCCGTTAACGTTGTTTCCTTGCAGAGGGGATATGATACACGGGACTTCAGCCTGGTCTGTTTTGGGGGTGCGGGTGGGCTTCACGCCTGTGAGCTGGCGCGATCTTTGCTGATTCCCCGGGTTGTCATTCCCTCCAATCCCGGCACCCTCTCAGCCTTGGGGATCCTTCGCGCTGATTTGGTGAAAGATACATCCCTCACGGTCATGATGCACTCTCAAGAAGAGGACCTGGACCGCCGTTTGATCGAAGCCTTCTCGTCGCTGGAGGTCCGTGTTCGAGAAAAGCTCACGGGGGAGGGCTTCTCCGAGCAGGATCTCGAACTTTCAAGGACGCTCGATGTACGATATGCGGGGCAATCCTATGAATTGAACATCCCCTTCAATGAAAACTTTGTGGAAGACTTTCATGAGATGCATCAGCAGTTCTATGGTTACAGTAATGCCCGTTTGCCGGTGGAAATTGTCACCATCCGGACCCGTGGCTGCGGGAAATACCCCCGGCTGGAGATTCCCCGACATCCCATGGGCTCCCAGCAGCCGGTGGCCGAAGCCGTGGCCCGGGAAAGCCAGGTGTTCATAAGAGGGAGCTTCGTTTCCACTCCCTTTTATCTTCGTCAGAAATTGCAGCCCGGGAACCGCTTCACCGGACCGGCAATCGTGCTGGACTACGGCTCCACGATTTACCTTCCACCCGACTTCCAGGCACAGATTGATGAGTGGGGGAATGCGATTCTGGAGCCGTTAACGGCTCCAGAATCACCCCTAGACCCCTGACCCCTGGCCGGGCTCTCAGTCCTTCGTTCGGAGCGAGGCCGGCAAGGTGAGTGTGGGGG
>JAPYTY010000347.1:0-923 GCA_029942065.1 Acidobacteriota bacterium
TGCTTGTGCCTTGATGGCAAGTGATTCCGAGGCCGTCTGAGCTTGGCTCGGAACGGAGATAGCCCATTGGTTGTTGCGGCACATGAAAATTGTTTGTGCCTTGAATACTCCAGCAAAGTTCAGGGCTGCATGGAAGTCTCCTGTAGAGGTAGCTCCATCACCGAAGAAAGCCAATGCCACATCTCCTGTTCCTTTAAGCCGGGCGGCCAAGCCCAGGCCTGTTGCATGGGGAATCTGGTTTCCCACCGGACTGGAAATAGAACCAAAGCGAAGTTCGGGGGAACCATAGTGGTTGGGCATTTGCCTTCCCTTGATCGTATCCTGCTCATTACCGAACAACTGGCAGCATAGTTCAAAGAGAGAAAAGCCGCGAAGCAGCGCCGCTCCCAGCTCCCGGTAGCAAGGGATGATCCAATCTTCTGGCTCCAGGGCAAAAGCGGCTCCAACAATGGTGGCTTCTTCACCCATGGAACCCACGTAAAACCCGATCCTTCCCTGTCGTTGAAGCTTGATCATGCGCTCATCAACTCGCCTGTTGAGCACCATGACCCGATACAGGCGTAGTAGGCCCCCAGGATCGATGGAAGGCACTTTTTGCCCGTTTTGGACCTTGCCATCTGGCAACAGTATGCTGACTGGCTCCTCCGGCATAGCCTTGAAGTATAACTTTGAGACTTTTTACAGACAAGCATGCCCTGTCTGGCGTCGAATGAGGAGAAGGATAAGGGCGGGTGAGTTGAGGGGAAAAAAAAGGCCCGATGACCCAAGGTCATCGGGCCCAGAAAGAAGCTAACGTTTTCTTTTCTTAGCTTTCTTTTTCTTGGCAGCCTTTTTCTTGGCTTTTTTCTTGGCAACCTTTTTCTTTGCTTTCTTCTTGGCTACCTTCTTCTTGGCAACCTTCTTTTTGGCAACCTTCTTTTTGG
>JAPYTY010000347.1:1023-2863 GCA_029942065.1 Acidobacteriota bacterium
TCACCTTTTTCTTTTTAGCTACCTTCTTCTTGGTTACCTTCTTTTTGGTCACCTTCTTTTTGGTCACCTTTTTCTTTTTAGCTACCTTCTTCTTGGTTACCTTCTTTTTGGTCACCTTTTTCTTGGCAGCCTTTTTCTTTTTTGCCTTTGCCTTCGCCATCCCATGACTCCTTTCGTTTTTTTTTTAAAAAAGAAATTTCTGTTTCCGTCTACAGCTATAGTACACGTTTTGGTATGACGATTTTTAGTTTATGTTTGAAAAAAATAAATTCAGAACGAAAAATAAACGGTGGAAATTGTGAAAAAAGATTTTCACTTTTTACTTATGATCATTGCTTCGACATCCAGGATTTCTCGAGGGGCGTCATCGGAAAGTAATTCGAAACCAGTTGCAGTCACCCGAACATCATCTTCAATACGAACTCCAATGTTCAAAAACCTTTCAACAGCGGGACGAATTCTTTCCAGGTCATTTTCTTTCACTCCCTGGTTGGCAAGCCTTTGCATGGAATCACTTCTTACATAGATGCCGGGTTCAACTGTGAGAACCATGTTGGTTTTCAAAAGCTCTCCATGACGGACATCGTGCACGTCTAGTCCCAGAAAATGACTCACGCCGTGAGGAAAGAAAACTCGATACTGATTACTGGTCTTGTGTGTAATCAGACCCAAACCATGAAGTCCTTCCTTGAGGACTTCGACGGCCGCCTGATTGATGGTCCTAAGTGAGGATCCTGGCCTGACAGCCGCTATGGCGGCTTTTTGTGCATCCAGCACGAGTTGATAAATGGTCGCCTGGGCATTCGTGAACTTCCCATTCACCGGGACAGTCCGAGTGATATCAGCGGCGTAGTAGTTGAACTCGGCTCCAACATCCATCAAGAGTAATTCGCCATCTTGAGTCTTCCTTTGGCTTTTTTGATAGTGCAGAGTTGTGGCATTGGGACCGGAGGCCACGATGGAAGGGAAGGCCCAATCAAAGGAGTTTCGTTTTTTAAATACATATTCGATGACGGCTTCCACTTCATATTCCCAGGTCTCCGTGTGAATGCTTTTGATGGCTTCGCTAATGGCCTCGATGGTGATGTCGATGGCTTTCTGGAGTTGCTTGATCTCGTAAGGTGATTTGATCATCCTGAGTTGATGAAAGATGGGAGATGCATCCTTGATCCTAATTCCGGTGAACCTATCTCGAAGGCGATTTGCAAATTCGAATTCCTCTCTTATTTCTCCCGTCAGGCCCGGTTTGGATTCCAGTAGAAAGAAAATATCAACATCACCTTCTTGAAGATCGACAAAGAATCTCTGGTACTCAGGCGAGCCGGAACCACCTGATCGATAAGGGCGTCCGTATAGGACAGCGTCGATAAAACTGTCGAACTCGGAAGCGTTCCACACTGTCTCAATCCCACTGATTGCTCTGGCCTCTTCGGGAGAGAGAGTTTTGCCAGTCCACAACTCTCTATCCGGGTTTCGGGCGGGCAAAAATAGAAATTCCTGTCTGCTTGAATTCTGTGGCATTAAAACGAGTGTGGAATTGGGCTGGCGAACTCCCGTTAGATAATAGAGATTGTTTTCTTGTCGGAATTCGTAGTCGACATCTCCAGAGTAGTGGGCGGTATCGGCACTGAAGAGAATGAGCATTCCCCGTTTGTCCATCTCGTCCATCACTGCCTGACGCCTTTGAACCAAATCTGCCTTGAGTTCGGTATCGGCAGCAGAGGCGTGTGATGAAAAGAAGAGAGATGAGAGAAAAAAGAAGATCTTGTACATTTTGAATCCTACCAGCCCGCCTTCATCTGAGCGAAGCGAAGAATCATCCGTCCTGACTGTGTTGCGC
>JAPYTY010000348.1 GCA_029942065.1 Acidobacteriota bacterium
TGGAAGGTCACCAGATTGTGGGGATATTCCACCTGGATTTCGATCGCCCCCACCTCCGTATGGTCTGAAACCCTCAAGGTAGCCTGGATGACCACCGACGCCCCGGGGGTCCCTTGTCCCATCCCCAGGTCCAGAATGACCGCGGGGCGCTCATCCTCGGCCTGGGAAGCCTGCGGCTCGACATAAAACGCCCCGGTTACCAACCAGATTGCCGGCCACAGGAGCGCCAACCTTCCGGCTCTTCGAGTGTGGCTGCGCTGCAACCTGGCAACCGCCCGTTCACTGGCGAGGATTTTCATTGTTACGTTTGTATCATCTGGGTTCTGTTACAAATTTCTACTATAAAGTGGCTGTATCCTACCATCTGGGCAGGGGTGACTCAAATAGCTGTGGTGCCGGACTCGAAGCCTTTCAGACTTCCGGAATTTTGACTGGATCAACCGATGCACTAGTAGGGCCGCACTCAGTGCGCCCCTACACTCACGATTGAGACCTCGCTCCGAAAGAGCGACAGAGACTGCCCTAGGGCGAGACGCCCTGGGGCAGTCTTCTTTGTGTCTTGGTGTCTTTGTGGTTGATTTCTTCTCTGTACCTCTGTGGTGAAATTCTTCCTGGTTTTTTGTGGTGAAGTCGGCACGCCATTGCGGTGGGCGCACTCAGTGCGCCCCTACAACAGGCTGCATGCTCGTGCCACCTTGGACCGTGAAACTTGGAACGTGGAACGCGAAGGTCGAAGACCTGCGCCCGAGCCCTAAAGATTTTCAGATTCTGTGCCGATCTGACCCATTGTCAAGACGTGTCCAATTAAAACGGCAGTGTACCGCGCGGGTGAATGTGAAAGGACTCTCAAATCCTTGGAAATCTCAAGGCCTGTAAATCCTTACCCACCCTACCCGGAGTGGCCATTCAAATCCTTGCTCTGTGCCAGAGGGAAGAACCCGATCTCCCAAAATTGGCCCAGGTCATTGGTCAGGATCCCGCTCTGAGTGTACGCTTGCTCAAGATTGTAAACTCACCTTATTTTGCCGTTCCCCGCCAGGTCGCCAGGCTCGATCACGCCGTCGCTCTGCTGGGTGTCGATGCCGTGCGAACTCTGGCCTTGACCTTTTCAATCGTGAAATCACTTCGCCGGAACAGCACCGAGGGTGCGAATCTCTCCAGATTTTGGCGCCGTTCCCTTATCTCCGGTGTAGCCGCCCGCCAGCTGGGACAGTGGGCCAACCTACCCGACCCGGAGGCTCTTTTTCTGGCCGCTCAAGAGTAAGGAGCCCTTACTCTGGGCAGGCGGATGGGCGATCCTGGATCATGGCCCTGATCTCCTCAAACTTGGCAATTTGTTCGTCCGCGGGACTGGGTCCCCTGCCCGAGATCAGGGTCCCAAAGGCCGGCTCACCATCGGACTGGTAAAAAAAAATGGCTCGCCCCACCCTCTCTTCTCCATAAGGAACTTTCAAGACATATATGGATGCATAAAGATCCGGTCTCAGATGTCCGCTGAAAGGCTGGTCGTGACTCAGGTTGTAGAAATCGTTGGTATCCGAGAACTCTCCCGAACCGATTTCGCTGGGGACTTCAAAAACATCTTTACCCTTGAGGATCAAGACCGTCACCTTGTCCAGTTCGGTCATGGCATTCCACACATCAAAAAAAGCATCGCCGGTGGTTGAAGCCGCCTGATCTGAAGAATAGGCACTGGCGACAATGCCCTCTGGAAGATTGAGCTCACGGGCAGCTATGACCGGCATGACACCCGAATTCTCGGCCAGAAAATCCTGAACGATTTTCCGCTGTTCAGAGGTTGCACAAAGACCCTCGGCCAGGAGCGGACCTCCAATCAGTAAAACGGCCAATGCTCCCTGCGCAATACCTTTTAGTATTTCTTTCATTTCGTCACCTCACTTGGACCTGCGCCCGGTTCTGACGCTAAAGTTAGTTGGTTCTCCGATCTACCACTAAACAGTGATTTTCTGAAGATAGCGCAATGTAGTGCAGCGAATCAAACAAGATTACTGCCCAAGAACGACGCCTCGATGAAGAAATAGCCTTCCCTGCCCCATCTGGCCACCGAACACCCTGTGAACTTATTATTCAGGGCAATTTCTTCTATAATTAATTGAGAAAAGGGGATAGCACAGTTGATCGGAACATCCATCAGCCACTACAGGATTCTGGAAAAACTCGGTGGCGGCGCCATGGGGGAGGGGTGATGATGTGGCTATTTAAACCAAACGTCGAAAACCTGGAGAGCAGCAAGGATGTCCAGGGACTCATCAAGGCTCTGGGTCACAAGGACCTCTCCATAAGATTGGAAGCAACCCGGGCCCTGGGAAGGATCAAGGAGACCGCCGCTTCAGAGCCACTTTCCACCCTCCTGAAGGACAAGGACATCAAGATACGTACCGAGGCAGCCCAGGCTCTGGGAACGATTGGAGACGCTCGGTCCATCGAGCCCCTTGTTGCGGCACTGCAAAAGGAGACCGATTGGAATATCAGGGAATCGATCTGTGAGGCCCTGGCAAACGCAGACAAGACTGCCGTGGAACCGCTCATCAAAGCACTTCGGCACCCACGCCCGGAAATGCGGACACAGATGACTCGGGTCCTTGGAAGAATCGGGGATATCCGATCGGTAGGGCCCCTTATCGAGGTTCTCCAGGACAAGGAACCGGAGGTTCGGGTCGAGGCAGTCCGGGCTCTGGGGGAACTGGGTGATCCCGAGGCTGTACCTCACCTGAGCGAAGCCCTCAAGGATAAGGACGCAGATATGCGTCGGCAAGCGGCGAAAGGCCTGGGAAAAATTGGAGACAACAGTGCGATAGAGCCTTTGACCGAAATTCTGAGGCGAGGAGACTGGGG
>JAPYTY010000349.1 GCA_029942065.1 Acidobacteriota bacterium
GCTTTGGAGTCGGCTCACGCGATCGCGTACTGTTTGAAAATGAGTGAAGCGGCCGCTCCCTCCTCCGAAGAATTGCTGGTGATCGTCAACTTATCAGGTCGCGGGGACAAAGATGTGGAAGTCATTCGAAGGGCGGGAACGTAATCTCCATGAGCGGCGCTTCGCGCAGGAGGCACGATTTAGAAATGTCCAGGCTAACCCAGATTTTTGAAGAAAATAAAAAATGCTTCATCCCCTTTGTCACGGCGGGCCATCCCGACTTGAAGACAACCCGGGAAATTATTCTCAGTCTGGCAGAAGCCGGATCTCATATCGTGGAGATTGGAATTCCTTTTTCCGATCCCATTGCCGATGGCCCGATTATTCAAAGATCCTCCTTTGAAGCGTTAAGGCACGGACATTCCTTTTCGGACTATCTGAATCTGGTGCGTGACCTGCGAGAGCAGACGGATGTGGGATTGATTTTCATGACCTATCTTAATCCGGTACTGCGCTACGGCAGGGGAAAACTGGATCGTGAGGCCGCTCGAGCAGGTCTGGACGGCATTCTGATCTCCGACCTCATACCGGAGGAATACGCAGGGATGGAACCCTTCAAGGAACTGGATACAGTTTTTCTGGCGGCACCCACTTCCTCGGATCAGAGGCTCAAGGCGATACAGGCTGCTAGCAAGGGTTTTGTCTACGTGGTCGCCCGTACCGGCGTCACCGGGAAACAGTCCGATGTGGGGCAGTCCGCTCCCGACACCGTGGAACGATTGAGGCGGTTGACCCAGCTTCCCATTGCGGTTGGTTTCGGGATCACCAGCGCCGAAGATGTCCAGCAAGTCTGGCAGTATGCCGAAGGCGCCATCGTCGGTTCGGCCATTGTGCGCTTCATCGAGGAGCACCGTTCGGACCGGAATCTGGCCGCGAAAGTAGGGGAGTATGTAAGAAAGGACTTGATTTCAAACGCCTGATTCGTTAGTTTTAAAGAGCTTATGGGTTTCACGCGCAACTATTATTTGTTTTACCACTGGAACGGGACCAAACTCTGCCCACCCATTTAGCAACAATCGCAGGCGAGATTGAGGGGCCGTGGGCAGAGAGATGCTGCCGACGGCCTTTTTTTTAAGGGTAGCAGGCCGGAACCAGGCCTCATTCCGGCTAAGGCCGGATTATGCATAGGTTCTCGTCACGAAGCGCCGCCGCCTTCATCCGAGGAACCGAAGAAAGCGCCGGCCTGACAAGGCGCGCGACCGAGGCCCCCGCAAGCGTACTGTATGGTACGGTGAGGAGGCCGACGGAGCGCAACACAGTCAGGACGGATGATTGCGGCGATGCAGTAGAGAAGTTATGCATAATCCGGGCTAAAGTGAACGGGTTTCGGAAATGGATGACATCGAAGACTGGCGAAAAAAAATTGATGAAATTGACCTCGAACTGGTCGAGCTTCTCAATCGGCGGAGTCAGTGTGCCATCGAGATCGGAAGGATCAAGAACAAGCTGGATGTTGAGATTTATGATCCCAGAAGGGAAGAGGCCGTGATCGATAATGTTCGAAGTGTCTCATCCGGTCCCCTGACCATGGAGGCGGTGCAGAGGCTTTTTGAGCGCATTGTCGATGAATCCAGGCGCGCACAACGGGAAGTCAGAAATTCTGAAGGATCAACGGCAACCGAAGCAAAATAAAGGAGTGATGAACCATGGTTATCGTCATGCATCGAGATGCCACGGAAAAGCAAGTTGAACAGGTAATCGGAAAGCTCGAATCCCAGGGCTTCGATGTGCACCGGTCAACCGGTGTGGAGCACACGATCCTGGGTGCCGTGGGCGCCAAGGTCGTGGATACGCGCGATTACGAAATGGTGGAGGGCGTGAAGGAGGTTCACCGTATCAGCGAGCCCTACAAGCTGGCTTCCCGGGCCTTTCGTCCCGAGGGAAGCGTGATTGAAATCGGTGATGTCAAGATCGGCAGCGACCAGGTGGTCATCATGGCCGGACCCTGCACGATAGAGAATTTCGAGTTCTGCGACATCGTTGCCGAGCGGGTCAAGGCAGCGGGAGCCAGTATCATCCGGGGCGGCGCTTTTAAACCGCGCACCTCTCCTTACTCGTTCCAGGGACATGGCGAGGAAGGACTCAAGGCCATCCGCAAGGCAGCCGACAATCATGGCTTACTCGTTATTTCTGAAGTGATGGAAGCCAGTCAGCTTCCGCTGGCTGAAGATTACATTGATATCATCCAGATTGGGGCCCGTAATATGCAGAATTACGGACTGCTTCGCGACATTGGAAAAACCAATATTCCGGCCCTTCTGAAGCGGGGCATGAGTGCCACCATATCCGATCTGCTGCTGGCCGCTGAGTACATCATGGCGGAGGGAAATCACAACGTGCTTCTGTGTGAGCGGGGGATTCGGACTTTTGAGACACAGACCCGCAACACCCTGGATATCTCTGCTATCCCGGTGATCCACAATCTGAGTCATTTGCCGGTCATTGTTGATCCGAGTCATGCCATAGGAGTGCGGGATAAGATTGCTCCCCTGGCGCGGGCTGCAGTGGCAGCCGGTGCCGACGGATTGCTGTTGGAAGTTCACCACGATCCGGATAACGCCATCTGCGACGGGGCCCAGTCGATGAAACTGGACCAGTTCGATGATCTGATGCAGGAGTTGAGGGTGATCTCCGGGGCCGTCGACCGGTCCATCGCGGGCCAGGAACCGGTGGAGGTGTAAAGAAGAAGTCAGGAGAAGCGCGCTTCGCGCCTGCGTCACTTCGTGACGACAACCTATGCATTATCCGGGCTAGAGAAACTCCTCGCTGACGCTCGGAGTGGAGAAAAGCGTCGCTTATGCTCCGC
>JAPYTY010000350.1 GCA_029942065.1 Acidobacteriota bacterium
ATCAAGGACTTACCTCGTTTCTCGACGGCTGGAAGAAGGTACGAAGTGGCTCGAAAAACTAGCGCAACTATTTGATAATAGAAGGGTTGCTGGATTATCATGGCTGATTTTTAAAAATCTCTACAGAAAATGGCCCTCTTTCTCGCAGTAGGTAGCCATAAATCGGCATAGGGGGTATTTTTTCGGCTCAAGCTACTGATATGTCCAAGTAGCAAGATTCAAGTCTCTTTGCCTAGAATTTAGTCCCACAAGACCGTTAGGCTGCCCTCCGCCATCGTGGATCCGCACTTGGGGCACAGACGAGACTCCCAGGGTGTGACGTTATCCCCTCGACAGTTTGGGCAGCGTGGCGGGATCGGATCGAAGTCCTGCTCAGGGCCTTTCCTCTTGCCGACCAGTACATCGACCAGCGCGCAGCACCCGTCACACACCATTGTCTGGGTCGCTGCTTCGAAGCCGGCATCCTCTCCACCGGAAACCTCGGCATAGTAATCGCACTTCTCACAACTGAAGGAATAAAGGGAACCCATTGCGGGTTAGTCTGCCAGAAAAGGGGCTATCTGTGCGGATACCTCGAGAAAACCCTACCCTTTCGGAATGATCTTCTCCAGACCCTTGAGTTTCTTGAATGACCTCTGTACGTTCAACTTGTTGGCCCTAGAATCCTTACTATAGATTTGCCGAAATAGCCCCTCTAGCTCGATCACTTCAGCTTCAATGATGTTGTCCCACACTTCAAACACGGAAAAGTGCGTCCACATATCTCCCTTATTGCGCCGATGGGTGTAAAGGCGGCTCCGAATTCCACCCCGCCTGCCTGCTCCTGTCATTCCAACATACACCACGTTGTAGCTATCTGACTTCTTGGCATGCTTATAGAGGACATATATGCCGCGCAGTCCTTTGGGGATCTTATGCACGTCACTCTTCGGGGCTGTAGGTTGCCAGCGTTTAATCAGTCTCAGCTCGCTGATGGGCATAGACGAGGATTATGGCACCCAAGGTATCCAACTGCCAGCTAGGACTGACCCGCAGGGCTTATCCGGCCGGATAGGGCATGCTAACGGACCGTCAGTCTATCAGTCAGGATAAGAGTCGTCCTTCTCAGGACATAGGTTCCATTCGAAACAACAGCTCAGATGGGGCCAGGATGGACGCGCCCAGGCGGGTAAAACCGCAAGTAAAGCGCAAGTGGGCGCAAGCAGATCGGGAAAACGGGTGGATCGAACGGGTGTAAGTCATTGAAAGGATTGGCGCGCCCGACAGGATTCGAACCTGTGACCTACGGATTAGAAGTCCGTTGCTCTATCCATGCTGAGCTACGGGCGCGTGTTGAGAATAAGGGACTTACGGATTTCAGGATTGACTCAAATTGGCCAACTGTGCCCAAAACTGTGCCCGGAAATGAATCCGGGTGCTTTGGGGGGCTTGGGTTGTAACCCCTAACTGACAACGCCAATCTAAACTCTCCTTAACGACTTCTGAGGTTCCTCAGTAAGCTCTCCGTCACAATAGAGACAAAATTGTACCATGGTCCCGCGAGTGAGGATGGGCCTGGGACGAGCTAAGGCGTAGGGGAAAAAAGTGGCCGGCCACCCTCTGAAATGGATGAAGTGGAAACTCACCGGATGAACAAAGAGGGTCTCAGCCTATGGGTTGTGTTTTTTTGTGACGCCAATCCGTTTGGCCTACGGGGGGACCTTTCACTCCTTCACCAATCCGGCCGCCAACAAACGGGGAGGGGGGTCTTCTTTACGACCCTCTGGCGGATCGCCGATCGTGGCAGGCCATGACCCATTTCTTGGAAAAAGCCTTCAGCTGATATAATCCTCCTGCTCATCGAACTCATTTTTTGAATTGCGAAGGACTCACTGTGGCCTGGATGTATAGGGCTAAAATTTTTGGAGGATACCCATGAATCACTACGGAGCGAAGGACCTGGCTGCAAGTTTCAGAACGGTGCGAAAAAACACCCTCACCGTGGCCCAGGACATTCCCGAAGATCAGTACACTTTTCAGCCGACCCCCGAAACCAAGACAGTCGCCCAGTTGCTGGCCCACATCGCCGTTTCCTTTAATTTTCAGTATCAGGTTCATGCCGAGGAAGCACGGACCACGCTGGAAGGATTCGACTTCCCTTCCCTGATGCAGCGGCTGCGCGAGGAACAGGACAAGCCCAGAAACAAGGCAGAGATCATCGAACTGCTCACCAGCTGTGGCGAAAAATGGGCACAGTGGGTCGAGGGACTATCAGAGGAGTTCCTGGCCGAGCGCGTCACCATGCCCCCGGGCGCAGACCCGGCCGACAAGAGCCGCTTCGAGATGATCCTCTCGGTCAAGGAACACGAGATGCACCACCGCGGCCAGATGATGCTCATCGAACGTATGGTTGGCGTGGTCCCCCATCTGACCCGCCAGATGCAGGAGCGGATGGCCCAGATGCAGGCGGCGAAGGAATAAAGAGCGCTGGTCTTCGACCCGCGCGTTCCAGGTTCCACATTCCAGGTTTCCGGAGTGTGGTAGGCGCCTCAATGCGCCGATTCCGAAGAGCCGATCAAGCCCGACTTTCTCACACAGGTCGTCACGAAGCGGCGGCAGGGCCGGCCTGACAAGGCGCATGAAAGGAGGCCCCCGGAAGCGTACTGTACGGTAGGCTGGGGAGGCCGAATGAATGCAACACAGTCAGGACGGATTATGGCGCCGATACAGTAGAGCGGGTATGAGATAGTCGGGCTAACAAGCGGGCGCTACAACGACCTTGCTGTGGGCGCACTCAGTGCGCCCCTACACTCACTTCTCCGGCCTCGCTCCGAAGGAGCG
>JAPYTY010000351.1 GCA_029942065.1 Acidobacteriota bacterium
TCCTAAATCGAAAATCCTAACATTCAACCTGGACTCGTTTTAGGGGGCAAGGTCACTGCGTAGGTCACCAGAAAACAAAAAGATCCTAAATGATTGAGCAGGAAAGACTGGGCAATACACGTGTAGGCTCATCACCCAACGCCCCAGATAAACACGCGTCAGAAAAAACTCAGTCTCACACAGCCTCTAGAACCTGCATGAAACCAGGCGAATAGTTTCCGGCTTTTGGCGTCCTAAAAACACTCTATTCTTGAATCCCTGATCGAATGTCACCGTCGTTGAAATTCATCTTCACGAGTACTGTGTGAAGGGTAAAGACTTATGACCTTGCCCCCTAAATCTGAGAAGCTTGCGGCCCCGGTGATAATTCAAGGCTTCCCACAGCCTCTCTTGGAAGGCTCGGACCTCACCCCAAAAACAACCATACGTAGGCTATGGCAAGCAGGATTTGCAGCATCGCGAAGGGCAGTGCTTTCTTGACAAATCCCCCAAAAGAGAGGGGGAGTTGGTACCGATGAATGATAGTGACGGCCACAAGCGTGGATGCCGACCCGATGGGGGTGATGTTACCACCCAGGTTGGCGCCGAAAATGACCGCCCACCAGAGGGGAGAATCCCCCGAAGTTCCCAGGCCGGAGAGAATCTTGGCCAGCATGGCCGAGAGGGGAATATTGTCGGTCATCGAACTGGCCACAGCTGAAGCAACCAGCATCAGCCCCGTTCCCAGGGTGGCACCCAGCTCGATAATGGGGACAATTCCCTGGCCAATCAAGTCCAGTACATGGGCGTGCTCCATCACATCGATCACGATAAACAGGGCCATGAAAAACCCCAATAAATCCCAGTCCAGGGCCTTGTAAAACTCGTTGGCAACTGCCTTGTAACGAATCAACATGATCAAACCAAAAGCCATGGCCACGTATCCCATACCCAACTCACGAATATAGGGAAGCACAGAAGTGGTGGCGATGGTGACAATAAAAAACACCATCATGATGGCCCCAAACCAGAAGAAAAACCGACTCTCCACTCCATCGTTTTCGTCAAAGTCGGCCACCAGGCGGGCCGCCTTCTTCCGTTCACCCTCATTCGCCAGGCTGTGAATCGCAAACAACCGGGCCCCCATCATCAGGGTGACCACCGTGGCTATCACCACAAAGGGACTTGTAATCAAGAAAAACCTGACAAAGCTGATGCCGGCAGCAGTGCCCACGATAATATTGGGAACCGAGCTGATGAGAGTGAGCAAACCTCCTACATTGGTCAACAGACCTTCCACCAGAAGAAAACCCAGCAGTTTATCTTTGCGACCCAGCTTATTGAGAGAAACTCCAGTCAGGGAACCCACGATGATCATGGCAGTGACGTTATTCAGGACGGCGGAAAAGAGCACCGTCAAGGCGCCGTAATAAAAGAGCAGCCTGCGCGGGTCTCCACCGGAGATCTTGGTGAGTCTGATGGCAATCCAGGTGAAGAGTCCGGATCTGGAAGTTGCGTCCACAAACAGGCTGGCGCCCAGGATGATGGCAATCACGTTCCAATCGATGGCCGGAACGTAAACGGGAAGCTCCACCTTCTCGCCAAAGACATTGGTCACACTCCCTATGGGCAGAAGGTCCAGGGCATTGGCCGCCAAGAGGCTGACGAAGGCAAAACAACCAGCGATAATGGACTTCTTGGCATGGAGTTTCTCTTCCAAGGCCAGCGCGGCAATCAGCCCCACCAGGAGCAGGGAGAACATCACTGTAACCGCCAGAGGAACCGGGCTCGCCCCGTTTGTAGCCAGTGCTATGGTAAGCCCCGAAGTCCAATGAGATTGCATCACAAAGACCACATCACACCATCAGGATGGGGATCTTGCGCAGCTCAACCGCCAGTGAGTAGGCCTGTCCATACATGGCAAGCTGGTCTTCATCTTTGGCATTCAAAACCAGCAAATCCACCTGGTGCTCTTCGACCAGCCGGGTGAGATCGGCTATGTGATGCCCCAGAGTCACAATCTCTTGAACCTTCAGATCCAGACCCTCCGCTTGCAGCGTGTCGCTACAGGAACGGATATAGTCATGGGGTTCCTTGAGAAGTTGTCTGAGAATCTCCTCCTCGGCAGCGTCCGTGGTGATGGTGGGAATCTTGGAAATGACGTCCATGTAACTTCGAAACACCGCCTCATCTTCAATATGGGTCAAGCACAGGGTCCCGCTCTCCTCAGTGAAGTGCACCGCGAAATTGACCAGCCGATGATCTCCCGTGAGATGATTGGTGATGGCCATAACCGAACGGATCCCTTGCAGGATCTCGTCCAAGGGCTGAGCCTTGGGATGAGGCAGGACCAAGACCGGTGAGGAGGTGATCTGGGTCAGGACGTCCAACTTTTCACCCAGACTGTGGGGCCATCTCCAGGCTTCGCTGTGAAGGTTCCGATAGGCACAAATCAGGTCGGGACCTTCTTTTTCAACGAGATCCAGAAGTTCTTTGACGGTGTGGAATTCATCTCCATGAACCGTCCGCCAGTTTACGGATTCATCTTCACCCAGCACCCTCAGAAAATTCCGGACTTGGTCCGACAGCTGCTGAGCCGGATCCTCATCCATATCGGTCACCAGGAGGACTTTTTCCATCTCGATGGCCCGGTAGGCAAAGGATGTTTTTGTGGCCGCTTTAAAAACGCTTTCAAACTGATCAATGGTGGTCACAGCACCTCTTTTCGCATAAGCAGCAGAGCCGCCTATCAGATTTCCCTTTTGTCCCGGGAAGGATAGTCGGTTAAAGGGATGATTTCAACCAGGGTTATCATCGGCATTCCTTGAATAAGTGCCTC
>JAPYTY010000352.1 GCA_029942065.1 Acidobacteriota bacterium
ACCGAAGGGATCGTTGAAGGGAAAGTTGTCCAGCAGAACCAGCGTGCGGCTGACCCCGCTGGGGCCGATGCCGCGCAGGGAAACTCCCTGAGAGGTGGGATGGGCCGCCAGGCTGCTGGTGCGGCGAAACAGACTGAAACTGGGAACCTGGCGCAGGGCATCATCCAGGGCCACGGCCGGTGAACGACGGATGTCCTCCTTGGTGAGAACCCTCACCGAGGCCGCCAGATCGCCCAGCCGTTGTTCCCTTCGGGAGGGAGTGACCGTCACGGTCTGGGAAAGAGTGGAGATCTCCAGTCGAATCACCAGACCCGGGCCGGGGGCATCTTCCCATTCCACGATGTCGATATACTCGGCGAATCCCTGGGCCAGAACCCGGATCTCATAAGAACCCGGCGGCACTCCGGAGATCTCGAAATGGCCGTCCTGACCGGAGCGAACCAGACGAATCAGGTCGGTGCCCACCAGGGTGACCTGGGCGGCCCCGATGGCCAGATCGGTTTGATCGGTGATGCGGCCCTCGAGCAGGTTTCCGTCCGAGCCTTGCGCTGCGGCCAACGGCGAGACCATCAGGATAAGGGATAGAAATCCAAGTGAGATGTAACGAAAGTTAAGTATATAAATGGGCACGAGGTGACCTCCTAATGAACAGACCACACACCAACAGACCCCTTGCTGCCTTCTTCATTGCATTTTTTTCCAATCCAGGGTGAGCGTAATTATATTCGAAAAGGGTCCAGTTCGGTTCTGGGATTTCGAATTTCGGAATTTCTAAGGTACTTTCACCGAAATCCTGTCGTCTAGCTTCACGATGCTTCCGGAGAGCTTTCGGCCGGTATGTTTACTTTTGAGGTAGAGGAAGCCTTGATAGGTGGTGCCCGGAGCCACTTCCACCGGATGGATTTTAAAGTGCTCTAAAAGAGCACGAAGCTGCTCGGCACGGCCCACTGAGATGATTCCAGGGCCGGCTCCAGGGGACACGGTTGGAACCTGTTCCCACTGGCGGGTGGTGGGACGACCTCCCGAGTATCCCTCTCCAAAAATACCGCGTGTCTTTCCCCGGTAGAGCTTGATCACCTTGGGAGTGATCTCGAAAACTGTAGCTCGCTCGAGGGCCTTCCCCTTGGGATCGACCGCCGTCACCTGGTCGGCCGGGAGAGTCCAGTGCTGGGCGGAATGGTTTTCAATCGTGATCTCGAAGATGGCAAATCCCTGATCCAGCACCTGAAAAGGGAAGTCGTCAGGCACTTCACTCTTTTTGAGAGATTGAACCGAAATCTCTACCTCGTCCCCCTGGGGAGGCGGAAAAAGAAGCAAGGCGGCCAGCAGCAAGATTTTCATCATTAGCTCGTTTCTCTGGATGGTATCTCAGTTGGCCCTTCAAGGAGAAGCAGAAGCTCCTTGATAGACCCACTGAATCCTGATAGTTAAAAAGGAGAAATGATTGAAATTCAGCAGACCCAGACCGAAGATCCCCTCCAGTTCAGTGTTACCATCACCGACGGGGATGGGGTCACTCACCACCAGGTGACCATGAGCCAGGCCACCTATGAAAGCCTCACTGCAGGAGAGTGGACCCCGGTTGAATGTGTGCGGGCCGCCTTCCGGTTTCTGCTGGATCGGGAACCCAAGGAATCCATTCTCTCCACCTTTGATATCACCGTTATCTCCCGGTATTTCCCTAGCTTTGAGCAGGATCTTGCCGATTATCTGTAGGGATTCACCACAAAGACACGGAGAAGAAATTTTCACCACAAAGGCACCAAGACACAAAGAAGACTGTCCCAGGGCGAAACGCCCTGAGCCAGGCTCTGTCATTCCTTCGGAGCGAGTAGGGGCGCACTGAGTGCGCCCACAGCAAGATCGTTGTGGTGGCTCTCCGGAGTGTGGGAGGCGCCTCAGTGCGCAGATTCTTTCTTTCTTTCCGGAAACCTGGAACGTGGAACCTGGAACGTGGAACGCGCTGGTCGAAGACCAGCGCTCGAGGCGCCTCAGTTCGCCGACTCCCCCAGCACTTCCAGCGCCGCCTGGTGCAGACGACCATTGGAAACCAGCACACCGCGGTTGGCGACCAGTATTTTCCCGACCGAGAAATCCAGAGGCTTTCCTTCCAGATCGGTGACGGTTCCACCCGCTTCCTCCACTACCAGCGCACCGGCCGCCTGGTCCCAGATGCGCTCCCGGAAATCCGGCTGCTGAGGGGGGAGCAGTCGAAACAGCAGGTCTCCCTTGCCCTCGGCCACCAGTGCATATTTGGCCTGGCTGTCCATCCGCACCGGCTCGGCCTGAATTCCCAGCGCGGTCATCAACTCATCCATGCGGCTGACATGGGTGTGGCCCGACTCGAAAGACCGAAGGACCCGGGCCTGGCCCGGATCATCGCATTCCGACACCTGAATTCGGTGCAGTTCCTGGGACCCGTCCAGACGCGCCTTCCAGCATCCCTGATCACGCACTGCCACTACCAGGGAGCCCCCGTCCAGATTCGGGCATCCCAGCACACCGATTTGAACTGTTCCGTCTTCCACCAGGGCCAGGGCCACGGCATACTGGTCTTTCCGCACAAAGCCCTTGGTCCCGTCGATGGGATCGAGCGTCCAGAACCTTCGACCGGGTTGCTGAGCGCCGTGATCGATCCACCCACAGACCTCCTTGCCAGTGGCGCCGGGCACGATCCGGCCCACCCATTGGGTTACCTGTTCCAGGATGGTTTGTCCCTCCGGAGAGCCGAAGGAACCAGAACTCTCTTCAGCCACCAGCGGATCTTCCGGAAGAGCCTCCTCCAATGAGCGCGCCACCAGGGCCTGAAC
>JAPYTY010000353.1 GCA_029942065.1 Acidobacteriota bacterium
GACAAGGCGCGCGACCGAGGCCCCCGCAGACGTTCTGTTGGGTACGTTGAGGAGGCCGAGGGGTACCCGCGCAACACCGTCAGGACGGATCATGGCGCCGATGCAGCAGAGAATTTATGCATAATGCGGGCTAAGGGTCAAGAATACACTCATTCTCCTGACTTCGGTAGTTCGGTAGTGTGGAGACATAAAAAGGCTTGAATTTCGGAGTTCCCGGGCCTCTACCTTGCCACCGAACACCCTGCAAACGTATTATTTAGAGCGACTTCTTCTAGATTTAAGTTGGGAAAAAGGAAGACACTGTTAACCGGAACAACCATCACCCAGGGAGCTGTATCAATGTCAATGAAGGGGACCTTCGTTACACTCGTATTGTGCTTAGCTTTGGCCCTGCCGGGAGCTGCTCAAATTTTGAGTTCAGCAGATTCCCTGGCAGTTGTTGACGCAACCGGGAAGAGAGTGGGTGCTCTGCAGGGTATTGACGATGGAAAAGTGCATATCGTTCTGCAAAAGGATGGGCTTCTCCTTTCCCTGGAGATGGAGCCCGGTCAGATCAAGGGCATCGGCGGCCCGGTAAGGTTCGAGTCCGAAGACTGCTCAGGGCAGCCTTACATTGAAGACCTTGGAAAAATTTTCCCCGGCACTGAGACATTTAATGGGACGGTTTTTGTAGCGGATTTCAGCGTAACCTCTCGAGTCGTGATCACCTTGTCATCCCTGAGCCAGAGTAGTGGTTCCTGTGTGAAAACTTTTTCCCAGGAAGACTTCTTTCCTGCCCTCGAGTTCCCTGATCTGCTGGCACCATTCACTTCCCCTTACCGAGTTCAGGTGGATACCCAGAACCAGGCCGGCCCACCCAGCTTCCCCGCTTTGATCCGAGGTGCCGGGTCCTCGTCCCAGCTGGTGGTTGGAGCCGGCGACACAGCCCTCTCTGTCGACTCCTCCTTCCACGCTCCCGATGGTTCCCTCATTACAACCCAGTCCATTACCGTGCCCCCCAACGGAGCTGTCTCGATCGACTTCGAAGGCACCGATCTGGAGTCAGGGAGCCTTGTCCTTGCGGTCGATCCATCAGATGCTCATGTCCTTTCAACAGAGATTATTTCGTTGGCCGGCGTCCCCTCCCTGGGCGTCCTCCCCGCGCCTCTTTGCACCAAACCGGAGTTCCTGATGAAGGAAAGCAGTGACAGTCGGACTGCCGGTGCCTTCTCAAACCCCTCCAGCGCCGATATAGCCACCTGTAACTGGGAGGTGTTTTCAGAGGACGGTATTTCATCAGGAGTAGGCGTGTTCGAAGTGCCACCTCTGGGTCAAGTGCAATTTTTCCCGGACGAAAGGATCACCCTCACAGAAGGCTTTCTGGGTTCATTCAAGGCCACCTGTGATTCAAAGGTCCATATTTTCTCCCTCTTCCAGAAGTCGAATGGAACCTTGACTTCTAATGCCGCCGGCTGTGGCGAACAGTGAAATCCTGCGTCACGGATGGGGCATCACCCCTGGTGGATGTGTCCCCTCAGCGCAAGTAAACCGCTTCGGAAAGATATGCGGCGTCGAGGACGTCGGGCAGACCAAGGCACTGGTGCTGCAGGCTTTCGAAAGGCCGACTCCAGCTGACAAGAATCCCTGCGCTTGCAGGGAGGGGGGGAGACAGCAGGTAGGTGGACACGCTATACAATTCTTTTTATCATTGAGGTCATGAATCGGTTAACAGCAAAGCACTTTATTATCGCCTTTGTTTTGCTCATATGTGCTTCGTTTTTGATCTACAGACACGGCATTGTAGCGATACCACGTGGAGACCACAGGGCCTTCATGTTGAACCATGCATTTCATGAGTCGGACTGGGAGTATTTCCGACAGACCCTATCCTATTCACGAACACGACATTTTGGCCCCGGTGACTACTATTTATTTCGGCCCGGAATGCACAGTGTTCTAGGTATTATCCAAATCGCTTCCGGCAACAATTTTTACGTGCGCGGCGCAACCAGTATTCTGTTTCATGCGCTGACGACTTTTTCCCTGTTCTTACTGTTGAGCAGATTCCTACGGCTGGATGTATCCTGCATTCTGACCCTCGTTTTCCTTACCCAATATCCTGGCATGGAAATGGTATTCTGGAGACATATCAGTCCCTATATGTTTTCACTCATGTTCTTCGGTCTCGGTCTCTTTTTACTCCACCGCCCCCTAAAAGTTTTCAACTCCACCATCAGTCGCTATAGCGCAGCATTGATGTTTTTCATTTCAATGACTTTCCATGAAATCCTTCTCCCAGTGCTCATCCTATGCGGCCCTCTCCTGGCCGTGATGACACGCCCGGACAGTGGGTCGGCTCAATCCTCCAGGGAAGAAAACGTTTATTCGAAAACGGATTGGCTGATGGTTACGTTGTTGCCGGTTCTGCTCTGGGTGGTCTTGAATGTGGCTGACTACATGGTCTACCAACCACCGAGTCTACTGGGACCTTCAGATTCTCCTGACCTATCCAATTCAATTTCAGGGCTTTTCACAGTCGCCGGATTGAGCCTCTTGACATCTTTTTTCCCGTATGTTGTGCAACTGGTCTTTCACGATCTTCGCTTGAGGGCTTTCTGGGATTTTTCAGAATTGCCGCAGGCCATCCTATGGGTACTTGGATTTATCATGATGGTGTCACTGATCGGAATTTTTTACCGGGCATGTCGCCGGATTCGCCGTTCTGATGATAGGCAACACGCAGTTTTACTGATGCTGGTAACCGCCTACCTTGGGGCTGTGATCCTGGGAGTGGCAGCCGGGCGCGTGTCACTGCGCTCCATGCAATAT
>JAPYTY010000354.1 GCA_029942065.1 Acidobacteriota bacterium
TGCAGGAGTACTGGAAAAACCCGGAGGCCACCCAGGAAACCCTCAGAAATGATTGGCTTCACAGCGGTGACCTGGGCTATCTGAACGAACAGGGCCATCTTTACATCACCGGACGACAAAAGGACGTGATCGTACTGAGTTCGGGGAAAAATATCTTTCCCGAGGAAGTCGAGCACTTCTACCAGAACGCCTGTCCTCAGATTCAGGAGATGTGTGTGGTGGGGGTTGCCGACCAGTCGGGCGGCCAGGAACAGGAAAGACTGCATGCCGTGGTCGTCCCCGATTTCGACTATTTGAGGAGCCAGCAGACAACCCACAGCCACAAGGTGATCCGGTACAAGCTGGAAACCGCCTCCCAGCAACTTCCGCCCCACAAGCGCGTTCACAGCTTCGAGATACGGCGCGACCCGCTGCCTCGCACCACCACACGAAAAATCAAACGCTTTCAGGTCCAGGAGGAGCTGGGAAAACAAGCCACCACCGCGGCACCGTCCGTCGATGCCGAAGCCATCCAGCCAGAAAATGCTACCGAAGAGAAGATCTTCAAGATCATCCAGGAGATGAAAAAAATCCCGGTGTCCCGAAGGGAGATGAGCCTGGAACTGGACCTGGGATTCGATTCTCTGGAACGTGTGGAATTACTGTCCACCATTCAGGAACTTTTCCAGGTTCAGATCTCCGATGAGGCGACCGCCCAGATCCTGACCGTGGAAGATTTGGTGGCAGCGGTGGAGCAAACACCCGCAGGGGAACTGGAGGAAGACCGTGAGGTTCGACTCTCATGGAGCGAGATCCTCAAAGAGCCGCTTCAACCCGAAGACCAGAGAAAGGTCCAGGAAATCCTGGCTCCGAAACCGTTGACCGAATTCGCCTTTTATCTGGTGGCCAAGACAACCTATATTCTCTCGGTCATTTTTTTTCGCTTGAAAGTGGAAGGCAGGGAACATCTTCCCCGTAAGTATCCCTTTCTGATCTGCCCGAATCACCTGAGCTTTCTGGACGCCTTTTTCGTGGTGGCCCCACTGCCTTATCGGGTGATCAAGAGAATCTTCTTCCTGGGATATGCCAATTACTTCAACCGTCCCCCCTTGAGCTTTCTAGGACGTCTCATCAAGGTGGTTCCCGTCGATGCGGACCGGCACCTGCGTCAGGCACTTCGATTGGGGGCCGAAGGCATCAATATGGGATGCTGTCTCTGCGTCTTTCCCGAAGGAGAGCGATCGATCGATGGCCGGCTCAAGCCCTTTCGCAAAGGAGCCGCGATCCTGGCCAAGGAAATGGGGGTGCCTGTGGTACCAACGGCCCTCAAGGGTTCCTATGAGGTCTGGGCTCGAGGAGTCGACAAGTTTCGGTTTCATCCGGTCAAGCTTCGCTTCGGTCCGCCTGTCGATCGACCCTCCAGCGATGATTCCTATGAGTCCTACAACGACCGCCTCTTCCAGGCCGTTGACAAGTTGATCAAGGGAGACTAGCCTTCACCACCAAGCTACGGAAATTTTCACCACAGAGACACAGAGAAGATAATCTTCCCCTTTTTCACCTCCCCGATTTGAGCCGAACCAGCAATCAGGCACTCGACGAAAGAGGCGACAAGAAGAGTCCAGAATCCGGAATATGGGAGGCGCCTCGGACGCTGGTCTCCGACCAGCGCGTTCCAGGTTCCACGTTTCACGAAAAGAAGAACTAAGTCCCGCGCCGATTCCGGAGGGCCGCTACAGGAATCTTGCTGTGGGCGTACTCAGTACGCCCCTACACTCACCTATCCGGCCTCGCTCCGAAGGAGCGACAGAGTCTGTCTCAGGGCGCCCCGCCCTGGGACAGACTTCTTTGTGTCTTTGTGCCTCTGTGGTGAAACTTTCTCTTCTTTCTTATTGGTCGGCGTCCAGCCGAGTGACGTTATCGCTGTCGGTATTTCCCACCCAGACGGCCGATCCGTCAAAAGCGATGGCACGAGGACCCTTCCCCACTCTGAGCGTGTCCACCACCATCCCGTCACTGGCACGAAGCTTGGTCACCGTGTCATCACCGGAATTGGTCAGCCAGATGTAAGTCCCATCAAACACGATCTGGGAACGCGGCCTGTCGCCCACAGGGTAAGTCCCCAGGGTTTCGCCGTCACTGGCACGAAGCTTTTTCACCGTGTTGCTGCGAACATGCCCCACCCAGATATTCTCTCCGTCAAAAGCGATGGCCACAGGTGTCTGATCCACCTCAAAAGTGCCCAGGGTCTTTCCGTCGCCGGCCCGGAGCCAGCTCACCGTGTGCCCATCCCGGTTGGCCACCCAGACGTTCTCGCCATCAAAGACCACGCCAACCGGCACCTTCCCTACCGGGAACTTTCCCAGAATTTCCCCATCCGCAGCCCGCAGCTTGGTCACCGTATCGCTTTGCCGCTGGGTAACCCAGATATGGGTCCCGTCGTAAGTGATCCCGAAAGGCTCACTATCCACCTGGTAGAGGCCGACTGAGGTTCCATCGACGGCCCGCAGCTTACTGACGGTACCCGCGGCCCGGTTGGCCACCCAGATGTTCTCGCCATCAAAAACCACGCCCGCCGGTGCCTTTCCAACCGGATATTCTCCGATGGTTGCGCCATCAAGGGTTCGCAGCTTGGTCACCGTGTCGCTTCCGGTGTTGGTCACCCAGATGTGCTCGCCATCAAAGGTCATCCGGACGGGTCTGCTTCCCACCTCGAACTCGCCAGTCGCTTGCTGGGCGAGAAGGCCGTGGGAAATCAAAAGGAGCATCCAGACAAGGAGTCCAAATATCTGCTGCTTTAAAAGATTTCGT
>JAPYTY010000355.1 GCA_029942065.1 Acidobacteriota bacterium
CTTGTAGCCCGCCGGGACCCTAGGCATCAACCGCCCCAAGCGTTTCGAGCATCGACCGGGCATTCCCGACGGAATCCTTGCCGTCGAAAACGGCACTTCCGGTCACCACCAGATCAACGCCCGCCCCGGCTATGTCGCCGATGTTCTCCCTGGTGATACCGCCGTCGACACAGACCAGAGGCTCCCTTCCCTGGGCGGCAATCATTTTCTTCAATTCTGCAATCCTGGAAAAAGTGGAGGCGATGAAGCTCTGCCCTCCCCAACCGGGATTGATTCCCAGCAGCATGATGAGTTCCACTTCATCCAGCAGAGGATCCAGTACGGCCAGTGGAGTACCGGGGTTCAGCGCCACTCCCCGCATCACTCCTCTGGAAGCATCATTGGCATTCTTCATTTCACCTAATTTCTGAAACACCCGGTGTATGTGGGTGGAGGACTCCGCGTGAACCGTAATCAGGTCGGCCCCCGCATCCACGTATGCCTCGACCTTCTCCAGAGGCTCCTCGATCATCAGATGGACGTCTTTGAGCAGGGGGGTCTTCAAGGCCTTGATAAACGGGGGCCCCACCGTCATCATGGGGGTGAAGCAGGCGTCCATCACATCGAAGTGGACCAGCCCAACTTCCGCTTGCTCCAGAAGAGACAACTCCGTGCCCAGCCTCATCATATCGGCGGCATTGATTCCGACACTGATGGTGGGCATCATTGCCCGCAGTTTATCTAAACCGCGCCCATCAGCCATCCACGACCACTTGGCTCTGTTCGTTTTTCAAGTCCTGGTACAGCTGGTAGGCCTGCTGCGGCTTCATCCCCTCATGTACAACCTTGCCCACCGCCTGAATCATGGCCGATGAGGAATCGGACTGAAAAATGTTCCTGCCCATGTCCACACCACAGGCTCCCTGATCGACGGCATCATGGGCCATCTTCAGTGCGTCGAGTTCGGGCAACTTCTTGCCCCCCGCCATCACGATGGGAACCGGACACGATGCGGTGACTGTCTCAAATCCCTCGGGCACATAGTAAGTCTTGAGTATGTGGGCGCCCAGTTCCGCACAGATCCTGCAGGCCAGACGAAGATACTTGGCGTCTCGATTCATGTCCTTCCCCACCGCCGTCACCGCTAAAATGGGAAGACCATATTTATTTCCCAGATCCACCAGACGCGTCAGGTTGTGAATCGACTGACTTTCAAACTCGCCCCCGATGAAAACCTGTACCGCCATGGCGGATACATTCATGCGGACCGCATCTTCGATACCCACCGCGATTTGCTCATTGGAAAGCTCCTTCAAAATACTGGGTCCCCCGCTGGCCCGGATCACGACGCCTCCCCCGAAACTCGAGGAAATGGTCGACCGAAGCATTCCTCGCGTCAACATCAGGGCGGTACAGTCACCCAGAAGCGGCACGATATTAATGTCCACTCGTTCCAGACCCGTGGTCGGCCCCATGAAATACCCATGGTCGATGGCCAGCATGACGGTGCGACCCGACCGGGGATTAAAAACACGGGAAAGGCGGTTCTGCATCCCCCAGCCCAGAGCGTTGGAACCCTTTAAAAAGAACGGCTTATTCTCTGTCGGAACTTCCGGATAGAAATTCTTGGCTTCCTTCACATTGTCGGTATCAGCCATGGCTATTTCTCCTTTTCACGAGGTTTGATTTCGTCAAAAACGGTACCAACTACCAACCCGGATTGCAAGAAATGGGATTCTCTCATCTTCCGGCCCGGTCAGGCCCTGGGGAACAGCCGGCGAACCTGACTTCCCCCCCCTGTCCCCGATCGGGTATCATGAGATTCGTACCACATACTCATGAAACCCTCCTTTTTTCGATCTTCTCTGGTCACTTTGTTGCTGATGGGAGGCCTGATTCCTAGCCTTGCGGCCCAGACCAGCTGGCCCAAGTCTACCTCAACTACCTTATCAACTGTATCGAGACCCCACCCGCGAACGTTCCTACCAGAGTTACCGCCACCAGGCATCGAAGAAACTGGTGGAGAAGGCCCTGGGCTTGAACTCCAGGCTGGCTTCGGCCAATGTTCTGCTGGGGGACATCGAGTACGACAACCAGCAGCTGGGCAGGGCCCAGGCGGGCCTGGCAAAGAGCCGAAAGGCTGGATCCCAAGATGCAGGGTCTAGCCAGCCGCCTGGATCGAGTAGACCAGGAATCGGCAGTGGAATCGAACATGAACAGGGTGGGAGATGTCTATTTCACTCTGCAATACGACGATTCCGTCCAACAATCCTAAGGCTACGACATACGTCGGGTGTTGCGAGAGGCCCGACAGCAGGTCGGACGCGACTTCCAGTACCGCCCCCGACATCGGATTGTGGTGCTGCTCTACAGTCAGGAGGCTTTCCGGGAAATTCGGTCCAGAGCTCCGGAGTGGGCTGCCGGGATCTTCGACGGAAAAATCCGAATTCCCATGCCGGAGAACCAGCGGGACCTTGGAAATGTGAAGAAAACGATTGTTCACGAATACACACACGCCCTTATCCATGAACTCTCCGGAAGCCGACTTCCCCACTGGTTCAACGAAGGGTTGGCGGAATACCAGGAAGCCAAATACACGGGAGGCAAGGGGAATATGGGTCTGCTCAGATCGGCGCTCGAGAATGATCAGTTGCCTGGCTGGAGCCAGATCGAGGGACTTTTCCGCGACCGCGACACTCGACTGGTGACGTTGGGTTACGATCAGTCTCATTCGGTGGTGGCCTATCTGGCACAGCGCTACGGATTTCGCCACATGCCTGCGCTACTCAAGCACATGGCCCAGGGAA
>JAPYTY010000356.1 GCA_029942065.1 Acidobacteriota bacterium
CCTCACGGATCCTTCCTTTTTAATCGAACTTGGGAAACGTGGGGGGGGCTTGGGGTCAACCGTGATGACACCAAGGACAGGCGCGATTTTATAGCCGCGACCCACGCTCCGAAGACGACCTTCGGCCAACCAAGGTCAAAATACCTTGATGTTTCGGCCCGTCGGCGAATAGGGCACAGCCCCCAGTTCGAGAAGCAGTTGCACCGTTTCCTGATGAGGTCCCCCATGGCGTTACTCAACGCCGTCTGGCCGTGCAGATCCTTCGCATCCAGGTCGGCACCCTGCTCCAGAGTTCCGCGTCTTTGCTGATTTCATCGACTTCAGCCTGATCAAGCAACAGGTCTGCCGTGGCGAGTTTGACGTTATGGCAGGTCACGCAGTAACGATCCAGCAGCTCACGGTACTGGGAAGTATGGGACGAATTGGAGCTCAAAGACTGAGGAGTGGCGGAAATCGGATGAATGCGGCGATGCAGTCGGGAATTCGTGCATCATGTGGGCTCAATTGAAGCCCACCCGGACCCGTCCTCAAACCCTACCACCCGGCACAACGAAGGCACCAGACGGGCTTTTGATAGCGATCCTCCAGGTGACCTGATATAAGAATGCCGAAGCCGTCCGATACCCCACCCCACAAGGAAGTTGGGACGACGGAGCCGAATGCTAGAATAGCTTTTGTGGCCAGGTTGGCCGGGAAGAGCGGTAGGTGGACTTCTCGATTACAAAGTTGAAATTTATTTAATGAAAGCTAAAATCATTGTTCGTTTAAAGGACGGGGTCCTGGATCCCCAGGGACAAACCATTCAGCGCGCGCTCAACAAAATGGGCCACCCTGAAATCACCAATCTCCGCCAGGGAAAGTTCTTCGAAATCGAGATCGACGGGCTGGAGAACCAGGAAGAGGTGCGCCGACTGATGGAAGAAATCTCTCGAGACGTCCTGTGCAATCCCATCATCGAGACCTTCGAAATCGAGGACATCTCGTGAAATTCGCAGTCGTCGTTTTTCCCGGTTCCAATTGCGAGCACGATACTTTCCACGTCCTCAAGACCATTTTAGATCAGGAGGTCGTCTACAGCTGGCACCAGGATTCCGACCTTCAGGGGGCCGACGCCGTTATACTTCCCGGAGGATTTGCCTACGGCGATCACCTCCGCTGTGGGGCCATTGCCAAGTTTTCACCGATCCTGAAGAGCGTCAAGGAACACGCCGAACAGGGCAAGCTCGTCCTGGGAATCTGTAATGGGTTTCAGATCCTGCAAGAAACTGGACTGCTTCCCGGGGTCATGCTTCGCAACAGCGGCCTGAAATTTGTCTGTCGTCACGTCTATTTAAAATCCGAAAGTGGCGAGACTCCCTTTACCGCCTCCTGCAGGCCCGGACAGATCCTCAGGATCCCGATCGCCCACAATGAAGGGAACTTTTTCCTTGCTCCTGACCAGCTGACTGAACTGGAGAAGAACCGCCAGGTTCTGTTCCGCTACTCCGACGCGTCAGGGGATGTCAGCGCGGCCGCCAATCCCAATGGATCGTTGAACAACATTGCGGGTGTAATAAATCGAAGGGGAAATGTGATGGGTCTCATGCCTCATCCCGAACGGGCTTCAGAACTTCTGCTCGGTTGCGAGGATGGCCGTCAAATCCTGCAGTCCATGGTCGATTGGAACGGGCATTTCTCTGAATAATCTGGGGTAGGAAAGTGAGCGGAGCGGAAGGAAACACCACCGAAGTGACCATCACAGCCGATCTGATCGAAAGCCATGGTCTCACTCAGGAGGAGTACGACCGGATCAAGCACACGTTAGGGCGCGAACCTAATCTGACGGAACTGGGCATCTTTTCCGTCATGTGGTCGGAACATTGCAGCTACAAAAGTTCTCGTCGACATCTCAAGAAACTGCCGACTGAAGGCTCCCTGGTCATTGAGGGTCCCGGTGAGAATGCCGGAGTCCTGGACGTGGGGCAGGGCCTGGCCGCCGTCTTCAAGATTGAATCTCACAATCATCCCTCCTTTATCGAACCCTATGAAGGAGCGGCAACCGGAGTGGGCGGAATCATTCGCGACATCTTCACCATGGGAGCACGTCCCATCGCCTTGATGAATTCTCTCCACTTCGGCCCCCTCGATCAGGCAAACAATCAGTTGATCATGGAGGGAGTGGTGGCCGGCATCGCCGGCTACGGCAATTGCATCGGGATCCCCACCGTGGGCGGGGAGATCTATTTCGAGCAGGCCTTCAGCCACAACCCCATCGTGAACGTCTTTTGTCTGGGGATTGCTCGGGCGGACGAGATCTTCAGGGCCAAGGCTTCGGGCATTGGAAACCCCGTTATTTATGTGGGAGCCAAAACAGGAAGGGACGGCATACATGGTGCAACCATGGCCTCGGAGGAATTCAGTGAAGATTCCGAGACCAAGCGGCCGAACGTTCAGGTGGGCGATCCTTTCCTGGAGAAGCTGCTTCTGGAAGCCTGCCTGGAGGCCATGAAGACCGGGGCGGTGGTGGGGATCCAGGACATGGGTGCGGCGGGTCTGACCTGCTCCACCTGTGAGATGGGAAGCCGCGGAGAAGTCGGAATCGAGGTCGAACTGGCCCGTGTACCTCAACGTGAGACCGGCATGAGCTCCTATGAAATCATGCTCTCGGAATCACAGGAGCGAATGCTGCTGGTGGCTGAAAAAGACCGCCAGGACGAGGTCCTCGAGATTTTCCGCAAATGGGATCTCGATGCCGTTGTGATCGGGGAAGTAACAGAGGACCCCCATCTGAAGGTCTATCA
>JAPYTY010000357.1 GCA_029942065.1 Acidobacteriota bacterium
CACGTTTCCGGAGTGTGGGAGGCGCCTCAGTGCGCCGATTCCGGAGAGCCGCTCACAGAGCAGCGGCCGCTACAACTTGGCAGAAATTCCGAAATCCGAAGTCCCAAATTCGAAACAAATTCCGATTAGGGTTTCGGAGTTAGGATTTCGGATTTTTTTCACAGTGTGTCTCCGTGTCCCTGTGGTGAAATCCGCAAGCCCCTACTTCACCGCCGTTTCAGTTCTCGGCGGTTTTCACCACTTCATCAAAGAGGCGCAGCAGGTTCTCCCCCATAACCTTGGCCACGTCCTCGCGGCTGTATCCTCTTTTCAAAAGCGCCTGGGCGATGTTCTGGTACTCCCCTGCGTTTTCAATCCCCCTGATGTTGACGGGATACCCTCCCCAGTCTGAACTGATGGCGACATGATCCACCCCCACCAGCCGGGCAATGTGATCAATATGATCAATGAGAAAAGAGAGTGGGGGAATATCCCTGCTGCGCTGCCGCGCCCTCTCGGACCGACTCGAGGAGCTCCTGCTTCTCCGTTCTTCGATGAAATCAAAGATCTTGGTGGGATCTCCGCGGTAGACCAGAGGCTCCAGCCCCATCAGACCCGAGCCACGGGGCCGCCCGGTGTGGTATTTGTCGTGAAACTCCTGGTTGACGACCATGGGCAGGAAGGGAACGCAGATGACCCCTCCCTTGGCGGCCAGCTCACGAATCATCTCATCGCTCCAGTTGGGGATAGTAGGTGAGGCCACTAGGGCTCGCACTCCGGAGTGGGTGGTTGCCACAGGCTGGCTACTGGCTTCGATCACATCCAGAACCGTCTGCTCAGCCGTGTGGGAAAGATCAATCACAATACCCAGCCGATTCATCTCGGCCACCAGTTCCCGCCCGAAATCGGTCAATCCGTATCCCATGCCGCCGTTGCGAGGCGAGTGCATGACGTCACCGATGTTGTTCTCCAGCAGGTGAACCAGATTCATCTCGCGCAAGCCTAACCGATGGTACATCCGCAGCACCCCCAGGTCGCTCTCGATAGCCAAGGCTCCTTCAATCGACAGGATGGCCGCGATTTTGTTCTCTCTGCGAAGCGCTCGAACCTGGTCGCCGTCAGTGGCCGCTCTGATTCGATCGGGGTACTTGGCCAGTTCCCGATAGAAGTGATCAAACTGCCTGATGGCATCCTTGACGGCCAAATGATTGGCTTCGTAGAACTCATCAATCCCGGTGTTCACAAAGGCCGCTCCCAGTCCGCCCTGCTCGGCCAGGGGGAGGGTAAAACGAGGATCGGCGTTGGGTTCTCCGATGGTTCCACCGCGGCGATAGACCGAGGACATGGGATGCATATGCCCATCAAAAACCCAGAACTTCTGCTCCGACTCCTGGGCATAGATGGGCTGGAACAGAGCAGAGAAAGGCGGCAAAGAACCTGAAAACACAACCGTAAGGATCAGACACAAGAGGGCAGTGAAAGTGACACGAGTCAAGAATCGCGTTTTCATGCGCAACACCTCCTTTTCAGTGAGAAACTGTCCCTTCCAGGAAATTAGGTGGCACCTGGAATATCACGTTTTTTACACCGGGTCAACGGGGGGCGCTGGCGCGGAATCCAGAAATCAGAATCCAGAGTCCGGAGTGTGGGAGGCGCCTCAGTGCGCCGATTCCGGAAGGCCGCTCATAGAGCGGCCGCTACAACGTCTTTGCCGCGGGCGCACTCGGTGCGCCCCTACAACAGGCTGCTAGACATCGTCCCGAAAGAACGACAAGAGCTTTTTCTTCTCTCTGTCTCTGTGGTGAAGTCTGTGCGCCCTACGCATGCACAAATGCACAAAAAAAGGGGCAGAGCCAAGATGGGAGGCTCTGCCCCTTCGAACCGGGTTGAGAGTTTCAACTAGAACAGGATCTTGACCGCGAACTGAATTTGGCGCGCGGTTGTAGCTGTCTGAACTAACTCACCAAAGGTTCGGGTAATGGTCCCACCGCGGCTGTGGGTAGCACGTGCGCGGACCGGACCCTGGAAGTTGGTTCGGTTAAAGACATTGAAAAACTCGGCTCGAAACTGCATCTTTGTGTCCTCAGTGAGGGTGACGTCCTTGAGAAAGGAAAAGTCGACATTGATTACCCCCGGACCCGTGCCAGCATTTCGGGCCAGATTCCCCAACCTCCCAGGTGTTGGCTGGGTGAAGGGGAATTCCTCATCGGTGATGGTTTTCATTTTGTCACCGGAGATGAACCAGCCATTCGGATCTTCGGCATTCTTGGGAAACTGTTCTCCATCCTTGATATTTCCTAGGATATTGTTGCACACACTACAGGTGCGGGCCGGATTTCCCTCGATGTTTAGCGGGGGTCCAGAATTCATTTGGACAATGCCGTTGAGTTGCCAGCCTCCGAACACTTTTGCCAAGATGCCATCAGAATTGGAACCAAAGCGCCGGCCGGGACCGAAGGGCAATTCTAGAGCTCCGTTGGCACTAAAGGCCTGCACCAAGTTGAAGGAAGAAAGCCCTCGATCACTATGACGATCAAGATGGTTGGGAGAGAGCCAAGCATCATTGAAGCTTTCCCGGGGAGAGCCCGCGATGCTGGATCCTTCATCCATGCCCTTTTGCCAGTTATAGGAGATCTGGAACATGTGCCCAGCACTGAAACGCTTGCGCAATCCTAGCCTCAATCCATGGTAGTCAGAAGTGCCATCCCAAACACGATTGGTGATGCTGCCATAACTGGTGTTGGCTCGCCTTTTATCCGCATTTTGGGTACACACAGTGTTCCCTCTACCGGTACTGTCG
>JAPYTY010000358.1:0-1577 GCA_029942065.1 Acidobacteriota bacterium
ACAATGCCGGTCACGACGCCCCACGCAAGCTAGCCGAATATGCTCCGGCTGCGCCAGCATGAAAGCGCCGTTTACTCCGCAAGCAGCGGAGGCCCCGCCGGCAAATTCAACGATCAGAGGAGAGTCCGCAGACAGGGTCTGGATCTGGTCCCAGGCGATTTTGAGCGTTCCCGCATAAGCCGTTTGAAAGGTGAGAGTTTCCGATGCCAGGCTCTGGATCTCTCCGCTGAGACGGTCGCCGTTGATCAGATGAATGGTATCCGCTGTCAGAAAGCAGGGAATTACCAAGACTGCGACAGTGCAGAGTAGGAAATGCTTCATGAGGAGCTCCGACAGGTTGTCTACCGCACCACGTGTCCCATGCGACTCCAGCGAGTGCGGCTGAGAAAATAGAAGGCACGTTCCGCGTATAAACCAAGAATTTCGGGAAGGGAAGACTTCAGATAGGCATCGGACTCATCTTCGTAGGACCAGAAGACAAACAGGGGGCTTCCCACGATGTTTTGCAGTGGGAGCAAGCCGAAGTATCGACTGTCGGCGCTGTCGTCTCGGTTGTCGCCCATAACGAAGTAGGAACCTTCAGGGATGATGATGGGGCCGTAGTTATCACGCTTGAAATCCCCGCTGAACATGTGAAATTGACCCCGGTCCGAATAGATGTAGTCATCCGAGTGGACTTTGTAAGGTTCGTCGATAGGGTTGCCATCAATGTGAACGATCTTGTCCTTGATTTCCACCCTCTCCCCTGGAAGGCCAATCGTCCGTTTCACGTAAAGAACCTCAGGCTGTCGGGGGAATTTGAACACGACGATGTCGCCCCGTTCAACGGAATGGATGGGGGTTATGGGGAGGCCCGCCTGGAAGCCGTTTCGAATGGTGAATTTGTCGATCAGCAGACGGTCACCCACTAGGATCGTCGGTTCCATCGAAGGTGTGGGAACTGTCATGGGGTGAACCACGTAGGTTGTGACAAACAGCGCAAAGATTGTACACACGACTATGGTGACGAGGTATTCACGCAGGATGCCGTACTCTTGCTGTTCGTCCTCAGGGGGCTCAACCTCTTCGCCGATCTCGAGTTCGGAGGAGGGATTTTCTATTGGTGCACGATTTTCCATAAGGGGGATAACACCCGCCTGATATCTTATCAAACCCTGGAGCACTGGTCTTCGACCAGCGCGTTTCACGTTCCATGTTCCACGTTCCACGTTTCCGGGAGTGTGGGAGGCGCCTCAGTGCGCCGATTCTGGAAGGCCCCTCGCAATAACCTTGCTGTGGGCGCACTCAGTGCGCCCCTACACTTCTTCTCCTGACTCCTGACTCCTGACTTCTTCCCCCCTACCTCACCAGTTGTCCCATGCGGCTCCAGCGGGTGCGGGTGAGAAAAAAGAGAGTCCGTTCACCGTAAAGCTGGATCAATTCCCAGGGAGTTGATTTCAGGTGGGCATTGGGAGCGTCTTGATAGGACCAGAAGATAAAAAGGGGCCTCCCGACGATGTGTTCTCGCGGCAAAAAACGCCAGAAGCGGCTGTCCAGGCTGTCGTCACGATTGTCGCCCATGACGAAGTAGCTATTCT
>JAPYTY010000358.1:1587-2777 GCA_029942065.1 Acidobacteriota bacterium
CGTAGTTGTCACGGTCCATGGGGAGCAGAGGGTTCGGGCTCCCTTCCGGATAAATGCGGTCATCGGAATGCGTTGTGTACGATTCTGCGAGAGGTTCGCCCTGGATGTGAACGATCTTGTCCCGAATTTCCAAGGTTTCGCCTGGAAGACCGATGACCCGCTTGACCAGCAGTATTTCGGGTTGAATCGGGGATTTGCAGACGATGATGTCGTGTCGCTGGACCTGGTAGGTCGGGAGCAGGGGCAGGCCTGCTTCAAAGCCGTTGCGAATGGTGAATTTGTCCACTAGGACACGGTCCCCCACCAGAATGGTGGGTTCCATGGAAGGCGTGGGCACGCTCATCGGATGCACCACGTAGGTGGTAACAAAAAGAGCTACCACCGAGCAGATCACTATGGTCAGAAAATATTCCCGAAACACACTGGGTTTCCAGCTGGGTTTGCTGTCCTTTTGCCTGGGTGTTTTTCGTTGCTTCGATTTCGACACGGTGCTCCTCGGTCCTTTTAAAACGGTTCTTGTGATTCTCTCATATCCCTTCGGGCCCGGTCACGAGAGTTACCCGGGCCTGGTCGGGAGACCGGGCAATCAGCTCCTGGATGCTGTGTCCTGTCGCCGGATCGCGCAGATCGGGGGCAATTTCCTGGAGGGGAATCAGCACAAAATTTCTCTGCGACCAGTGCGGATGAGGGATGGTAAGCCGGGGTTGATCGATGATCCGTTGATTATAAAGAATGATATCAATATCGATGTTGCGGGGACCCTTGTTCACCTCTCGAAGGCGCTGCATTTCCGATTCCACTTGCCGGCACGCGCTCAACAGCTGGAAGGGGTCGAGTTTTGTGCTCACCTGGCAGACGAGATTCAGGAAGTCGGGTTGATCCGTCACATCCACAGGTTCTGTTTCATAAAAGGAGGAGAGCCGGACCGGCCGAATTCCTTTTTTCTGTAGCCTCTCCAGAGCGTTGTTCAGATGAGTTTCTCGGACGCCCAGATTGGACCCCAGTGAAAGGTAGACGTCAGACATGATCGTCAAAAAATATTTTCAGGTTGCGGGATGGTTCCGAAATCACCGATTCCTTTCAAATATACGGTGAAGCGAACCTGTTGTTCCTCACGGATCCCCACGTTGAATCCTCGGTATTCAACCGAAAAACCACAGCACTCCCAGAAATAGTTGAGTCGTGATAGG
>JAPYTY010000359.1 GCA_029942065.1 Acidobacteriota bacterium
GTGACCGACTTTTCCTTCTACCGAACGGTCCTGGAGCAACCGATCCGGCGGACCGTCCTTTATCTGGTGGTTCTGACGGCGCATGTGGCAGTTCTGTTCACGCTCATCGCGGCATGGCACTACGGCCCCACCTTTTTGGATGTGATGGGCTGGGCCCAACAGAATTTTCCGCCGCTTGAAGTCCAGGAGGGAAGACTGCGGGTGGGGGAAAAGCAGCCGTTGACGAAGACCTATTCGGGAGAACAGGTCATCACTTTCGTTTTTGATACCACCGGAACCTACACCGACCCGGATCAGTTTCCAGAGCCTGTTGTGCTTCTGACCGAAGAGAAAATTTATTTTCGTTATCTGGGTCAGACTCAGACCTACTTATGGAAAAATCTGCCGTTTCAGAGACTGGAGGAGGTCACGGAGTTGATCAAGTGGGCCTATTTCCCGTTCGCCTACCTGTCCATTTTTCTCTACACCCTTTGCATCAAGGCGCTCCTTGCCACTCTGTTGGTCAGTATCGGGATACTGGCTAGCGCTCCTTATGGAATCCGATTGGATTTGCCGCAATATTTTAATATTGCGCTGTATAGTTTGACGCCGGCGATCACCATTGGGTTAGCCGTGGCCTTGACCGGTCTGGGAGTTGGCTACTTCACGTTCTTTTGTGTGGGTACAGCCGGAATCTACAGCTATATGGCCACCCAGCTTTGTGTAAAGGTGGACTAGTTCTGATATTTCCGGATAAGCTATTCTCAATGAGAAAACTAATTCCTTTCCTGTCGATTTTTGTCGCCGGTGGCATCCTCTTCTCATCGACGCAGACTGAGGACCAGGAATTTCCCGTCTTGCGTGCCCGCGTCGATGTGGTCAATGTCTTGTGTACGATTCAAGACCGGCGTGGCAACTACATCAGGGATCTCAGCCAGCAAGACTTTGAAGTGATCGAGGATGGAGTTGAGCAGACGATAGACTTTTTCAGTAACCAAACCGGTGGTGACGCTCAACCCTTGACCGTGGTCCTACTCATCGACACCAGTGGGAGTGTCAAGGACAAACTCGAATTTGAACAACTGGCGGCCGCCGAATTTCTCAGGCAGACGCTGCGGAGGAATATGGATATGGCAGCGGTCGTGCAGTTTGACAGTGATCTGGCATTGGTTCAGGATTTTACTTACGACTTCGACTTGCTGGAAACGGCCATCAATAACCTCAGGGCGGGTGGGGCCACCAAACTTTACGACGCAATTTGGGTTGCTGTGGATGAGCTCCTTCGGCACGAGGTGGGGCGAAAGGTGATGGTCGTTGTGTCGGATGGAGCCGACACGCAAAGTATGGTCGGTGATGAAGAGGCCATCAGAATGGCCCAGCAGGAGGATGTTGTTATTTACGGAATCGGTGTAAGGAGTGGGCGGTTCGATTCCGACTTCGGGAAACTAAGCAAATTTGCCAAGTCAACCGGAGGCTTGTTTTTCAACTCCAAGGCCAGGCCGGATACGCTCCGCGAGGCTTTTTCCAAGATCAACCTGGGTATCAAGAACCAGTACAGCATGGGCTATGTCTCAACCAACCCCCGGCACGATGGGGCGTTTCGAGAAATTAAAGTGAAAGTGAAGCGCTCCCGTTTGAAAGCAACTCACCGCAAGGGTTATTATGCTCCCAGGGAAGGTCCATGAGACAAGAACGAGAAGACTTGGGTCCCGATGATGCGCTGCCCATCCAGCTGCAGATCCGTGTTTTACGGACGAAACTGGAGCGGATTGAGTCGGATCTCGATCGGTTGGATGAGGCAAGGTTTCAACTGGTGGAGGAGATAGGTCACTACGAAAATCTTCTCGCCCAAACCAGGCGAAGCCACGTCCTGAGGAGAGTGAAGTGAGAGCTGGCCTGCTGGGCCAGAAGTCCTGAATCCGAAGCCCTGAATCCGAATCCAGACCGAAATTCAAAACCGGCCCCTTCTCCACTCCGAGCGTTAGCGCGGAGTTTCTAACCCGGATGGATGCGGTTCTGCAGTAGACAATTTATGCATAATCCGGGATAAGGTGCGAAGCACGCTTCTCAAGGCTCCTATCAGGGCTCCCAGTTCTGAGAGACCCGATCCAGGACATGCTGTTGTACCCAGCGGGGATCCCACCATTCGAGCGGATTGACCTGCACCCCCTGCAGGATCATGCTGAAATGAAGATGGTCGCCGGCAGCCAGGCCGGTCTCACCGGTGCGTCCCAGGACCTGTCCTGCTTGGACCTCCTGACCTTTTTGAACCTCCAACCCACTGAGGTGACCGTAAAGGCTGAAAAGCCCCAGGCCGTGGTCCACCAGGACCGCATTTCCGTAGATTCCCAGATAGTCAGCAAAAACCACAATACCGGCATTGGCACTCTCCACGGGACCGTGCCGCACCGAAGCCAGGTCGAAACCCAGATGAGTCTGCTGGTCGACCGGCTCACCTTGATAGTAGTAGGTTCGATGATCGGCAAACAGGGATTCCACCTGAGAACGACTGAGTTGAAGAAAGGGCTCACTCCACAGGAGCTCGCCCATGGAGTGGCGGCTGAACTCCTCGATTTGCTGGTGATTGAGCTGTCGGAGTCGCCCGTTGATTTCCAGGAATGTCTCCAGGGGGGTGTCCTGTGGGGTGACTTCGGTTTGGCTGGCCAGGATCTCAGGCAGAATTGAATTGATCAGAGCGTCTGACAGCGGGATTTCGCGATGCCGGAAATTAACCGAAAACGTCTTCTTCCAGAACGAGCTCTCCATTCGATTACCTGCGGCGTCCTCGGCCCAGAGG
>JAPYTY010000360.1 GCA_029942065.1 Acidobacteriota bacterium
AATTAATAATAGGTAAGTATGTTTAAGGAAATAAAATTATGACATCTATTTTATCCGTCGGTTCGGTCGCCTATGATTCGGTCAAGACCCCCTTTGGCGAAGTGGAAGAGGTTCTGGGCGGTTCGGCCACCTATTTCAGTGTATCGGCCAGCTTCTTCTCTCAGGTGGATCTTGTTGCCTGTGTTGGCAACGATTTTCGGAAGCAGGATGTTCAGCTTCTCGAGTCCAGAAATATTGATCTGGAAGGCCTCGAATACATGGAGGGACAAACCTTTCGATGGAAAGGAGAATATAGTAACGATCTGAACGAAGCTCAGACACTGGACACTCAACTGAATGTGTTCTCCGATTTTCGCCCGACGCTTCCCGTCCGGTATCAAGATTCCAGTTATGTGTTCCTGGGAAACATTGATCCCAGCCTCCAGCGCCAGGTGCTTTCTCAGGTTCAAACTCCTCAACTGGTGATCTGTGACACCATGAACTACTGGATCGAAGGTCATTTCGAGGCTCTTCTGGAGACCTTGAAGTCGGTCGATATTCTGCTGGTGAATGATGCCGAGGCTCGACAGCTGGCTCAGGAGCCCAATCTGGTTCGGGGAGCCCGAAAAATTCTCGCCTGGGGTCCCAGGATCGTGGTGATCAAACGGGGAGAGTACGGAGTTCTGATGTTCTATATGGACTCGGAAGGGACTCAGGCCGAGGACCAGCTCCCCAGTGGAGACAGCCTATCGGTATTCGGCGCCCCAGCCTATCCGCTGGAAGACGTCTCTGATCCCACCGGAGCGGGAGACAGCTTCGCAGGAGGCTTTGTGGGATATTTAGCGGGTGTGAACCGGTGTGATGTTCAATCCCTCCGGCAGGCCATCATTTTCGGTTCGGTCATGGCCAGTTTTTGTGTGGAGAAATTCTCGCTGGATCGACTCAAGGAACTCACTTTCACCGAAATCGAGCTGCGCTACAAAGAATTCAAGGCGATGACTCAATTCGAGGACATCCCTTAACCCGCACCACAAAGACACAAAATTTTCACCACAGAGACGCAGAGAAGAAAATTCACCACCAAGGAACAAAGACACAAAGAAGACTGCGCCAGGGCGGGACGCCCTGACTCAGACTCTGTCACTCTTTCGGAGCGATGCCTGAAATGCGGCGTGTCCATTGTAGCGGCCATCCGGAGTGTGGGAGGCGCCTCAGTGCGCCGACTCCTGCCGACCGCACCACAGCAGCACCACCGCCCACTGCACCCCGACGTCTTTGTGTCAGTTGTCAGCTGTCAGTCGCTACAGCACCACAGCATCACAATCTGGGCTAGAATAGGAGCGTGACGATTTTATTAAGCCTTTTGTTATTCGGCCTATTCCTGCAGACGGTCGAGCCTGTGGATCCGGTGGCATTGGAGTGGTTCCACAAGGGTGAGGAACTGATTGGTACTGACCAGGAGGATTCCAGGCAGCAGGCTGAATTCTTCGAAAAGGCGGTGGAACTAGCGCCTGATCTTGCGGTTGCCCGTTTTAATCTGGCGCTCGTTTACATCAGGCAGGAACGCCCCCGGTTGGCCCTGGAGCAGCTCGATGAATTGATCGAGTTGGACCAAACCGATCCTCGTGGCTACCTGCTTCGCGCTCGACTGCGATTTGAAGCCAATCAGCTGGATCCGGCTGCCTCTGATCTGAATCGAGCCCTTGAACTGGATCCTGAAAATTACCAGGCCTGGCAGTTCAGGGGGCGGGTTCACTATCAAAGGCAACAGTATGCGGAGGCGGTAAAGGCCTTTGAAGCGGTTTTGGAGCGGAACCCCAGTCTGGTGGAAGCATTCTTTGATCTTGCCTTGTCACAGCAGGCATCGGGTCAGGCACAAGAAGCCATAAAGAGCTATCAAGAATTCCTGCTCGCCTTTCCAGACGATTTCCAAGCTCATTATCTTTTGGGTCTTGCCTACCGTGATGAGAGTCAAGGGGATCTGGCGTTGGAACAGTTGCAGATAGCGGAGCGTATCGACCCCAGTCACAAGGAGCTGTCTCAGGAACTGGGTAATCTGCTTCTGGACCGCGGAGATCTTGAGGAAGCCCAAATGAGACTGCTTCGTGCTGACCCGGAATCCGCCGCCAATCTAGGAAATTTGGGTATCATCGCCAAGAGACAGGGCAACCCTGCTCAGGCAGAAAGCTATCTTCAAAGGGGCCTTGAAAAAGAGCCCGAAAATACTGCTTTATTGATTCAACTGGGAGAGGTTCTTTCGGCCCAGAAAAAGGAGAGGGAAGCGGTTGAGGCCTACCAAAGAGTTCTTCGCTATAAACCTCGGGATTTCGGTGCGTTGTTAAATCTGGGAACGCTCCTGTTCAATCTGGACCAGGCTAAACAGGCGCGCAGGCTGCTGGAACAAGCGGTTGAGGTGAATCCTGACGATGGACTTGCCAACTATAATCTGGCGCTGGTGTTGGACGAAGCGAAAGACTTTGATCAAGCCCAGGTCCGGTACCTCAAGGCGCTTGATCATGGAGTTGACAGCGCCCATGCTCACTTCAGGCTGACCTTTTTATGGGCCCGTCAAGGAGCAAAAGACCAGGCTCTGGAGCATTTGCAGCAAGCATTCGAAAAGGAAGCGGAGACCTATGTAAGCCTGGCATGGGAGGAGCTTCGCCAGGTCAGTTCGGAATGGGACAGCATCCGCTATACGGATGAGTTCAGCCAGTTGCTCGAGCAATACTGGGATAGGATGGAATAGGCGTGTTTCGCACGCTGGCCGCTGGTCTTCGACCAGC
>JAPYTY010000361.1 GCA_029942065.1 Acidobacteriota bacterium
AGATAGTCCTTCTCGATTTGAAGACTTCAAGAAATCTGTGGCCGATGCGGGTGGTGAAGTGATCAGTTTTCACATGACGTTGGGCGCGTTCGACCTGGTGACGGTTATCGAGGTCCCCGATGACGAAACGGGTGCCCGGGTCACTCTTGCTGTTCGATCCCTGGGCAACGTGCATGTCGACACCCTGAGAGCGTTCAAAGAAGAAGAATATCGTAAAATCCTCGACAGCCTGCCCTCTTGAAAAATCCCCATGGGCGCGAGTTCTGAAGGTGGAGCTAATCCCTCCTAACGCCCGATCTCTTTCCGCAAAGCCTCGTTGAGTTGCAGTGTGATGGGGCCGACCATACCTTCCCCAACCGCTCTTCCATCCATCTTCACAACACCCAGCACTTCCATGGTCGTACTGGTGAGAAAAACCTCATCGGCTTTCAATACCTCTTCAATTCGTAGAGGGGTTTCAGACACCGGTAGGGCCAGGTCCCGTGCACACTGGAGAACGACTTCGCGGGTGATGCCGCTGAGGATTTTTCCACTCTTGGGGGGGGTGCAGACTTCTCCGTCTCGAACCATGAACAGGTTGGAGGCCGCTCCTTCGTAAACGATGCCTTCGGTGGTCACCCAGATGGCTTCGAAAGCATCCTCCTCGATCGCTTTTTGTTTGGCAAGCACATTGGGCAAAAGAGCGATGGACTTGATATCACACCGGTTCCATCGGATTTCCTCGGTGGTGATGACCGCGACTCCTTTTTTCCGAATTTCGTCGGAAACCGGATGAAGCGGGCGGAACGTGACCACCAGGTTGGACTTCACCTCGGACGGGAAAGCGTGAGATCGGGGGGCGGCTCCGCGCGTTGCCTGCAGGTACACCTGGGCCTCCTGAAATCCACTTTGCCCAAGCCCTGTTTTTATAATATTCTCCAACTGGCCGTGATCGACTGGCAAAAGCAGGTGGATTGCGTTGGCACTGGCCGCAAGTCTTGCCAGGTGCTCGTCCAATCTGAAGGCTCGTCCATGGTAGACGGCGATTACCTCGTAGACTCCATCCGCAAAGACAAAACCCCGGTCTGTTACGGATACCCTGGCCTCTTTGAGCGGAACGAATTCTCCCTCAACATAGGCTAGCTCTTCCATAGGGTGATCTCCCTGGAAATGTAAAACGTTGGAGCGGGTTCGGTCCGATGTCCGGGGGGCGTTTTGCCGTAGCCACTCGGAGGTCCAGTCCGTGTTATCCGCCTTTCGGGGTCAGTCCGGATGATGCATTATCCGGGCTAATCATCGCTCTTTCCCGCCTCTGGTCTTCGAATTCGAAACTGCAGCCACGGCAGATGACCCGGGTGATTTCGATTTGTTTCCCCGTTTCGGGATCCAGCGGTGTCACCTCGGTTTGCTCTTCGATGAAACCCTCGGGGGACTCGTCGCAGTTGGGGCACCACAGATCTTCATTCATGGTTGTAAACGACCCTTCTCGCTTGTCCTGCGGCCCCCACCAGATCGGGGGTGCCGGCCGCCTTCATCTGAGCGAAGCGAAGCATCGACCTGGCGGCACGCGGATTCTTAGTTCAACCTCGTAAGCTTAACAAAACTTACCAAACCGTTCAAAACAAGCCGTTTCAGGCGGGTTGTGTGTGATAAAAGCCGCACGCTAATCAGCATCAACAATGGGCTCAGGGACTCCTGGAAGGTGAAAATCATGGTTGGAAGTTATTGGGCTAATGGAGTCCAGCCCAAGAGAGGGGCACACACCAGCAGATGATGAAATACTAGTCCAGGCCAAGCCACTTATGGGCTTCGTCCATGTCATGGAAGATCTGGACCATGTCTGGTTCAGTATTTCGCAAGAGTTGGAACATTCGGATCATTCCAAAAATGTATGGATTGTCTGGAACTACCATTGCCCGGCGGGAACCTTCACCGAATAGTTTCGTGGCGGCGATTGCGGGTACGTCGCTGGAACTCACATCAAAAGAAGTGAGTTCGGTCCCGTCCCAAAGCTGGTCAAAACTTGGATCGAAATCTGGATCCTGGAGGAGTCCCTGGTGGTGGGCAATGATCTCCTGAGTAGCCAGCACACCTTCCGCCTTGCTGAAGACCGTCCGGCCGGGTTTATCGATTCGATAGGTAATAGGCATCTCTACCCTCGGAAGAATGATAATACAACCTTCAAGGCGACGCTATTTGTCAGAGCAGGAGTCCCGTTCCACTGGTCTCCGCACTGGCAGAGGATTATCCAGGACTAACTACACTCAAATCTTTATCAAGACTGAGTAATAACGGATGTATTCAGTGTGTATCCCGTCAGCGAAAATGGGACAGATAGGACCGAGAGTCAAGAGAGAGTTCAAGGGGACTCTCTAGTATCCTGGACAGGAGGAAAACAGGAGGCATCAGACATCAGAAAGGATGTTTATTGTGAGTGGAGCCAAGTGGTTGGGAACAGGGTGCCGGGGGCCAGTCGCCTTCATCTGAGCGAAGCGAAGACTCGAACGGGCGACACGCGGATTTTCAGTCGCAACCCTTTAAAGGGTGCCGGGGGCCAGAATCGAACTGGCGACACGCGGATTTTCAGTCCGCTGCTCTACCGACTGAGCTACCCCGGCCCAATCAAGGAAGGCAGTATTCTAGCAGAAGAAGACGGGAGACAGAATATAGAATGCAGAATCCAGAATGAAGAGGCCGGAGTGTGGGAGGCGCCTCAGTGCGCCGCTACAACGAACTTGCTGTGGGCGCAATCAGTGCGCCCCTACACTTCTTC
>JAPYTY010000362.1 GCA_029942065.1 Acidobacteriota bacterium
TTCCACGTTCCACGTGTCCGGAGTGTGGGAGGCGCCTCAGTGCGCCGATTCCGGAGAGCCGCTCATAGAGCGGCCGCTACACCGTCGTTGCCGAACAGCGGTGCGCCGATTCCGGCCGAACGCACCACTGCACTACAGCACTACAGCACTACAGCACGAGCTCGCGAAGCGGACTCATTTGAATTCTGAATTGACCACGGCCCTGGGTCCTTGTAGTCTAGCCGACAACCACGTGAGTCCTTTGACGGGTCCCTTTTTACGAGGAGAAATCGCCATGAAGAAGCGTATTTGGATGCTGGTAACAACAATAATTGTGAGTATGAGCATGAGCTATGCCCAGCAGGATGCGGATACCATCTTGCACAACGGGAAGATTTTGACCGTTGACCAGCAGTTCAGCATCGCCGAAGCGGTGGCAGTCCGAGATGACCAGATCGTGGCCGTCGGCAGCAGCGAGGAGGTTCTGCGGCTGGCTGGCCCGGACACCCTCAGAATTGATTTAAAAGGTAGGACGGTGACGCCGGGATTGATCAATACCCACGTTCATCTGGAATCACCCGGGGCTTACGGGAGCGACCTGCCGGCTCCGTTGCGCAAGCAGTACCCTTTGAACTTCAGAACCGTCAGAACCAAAGACGATGTTCTCAAGCAGATCGAGGACATCATCACGGCCTTCAAGATCGAACCGGGCGAGTGGGTTTATTTTTCCGGCCGGCCCAGGGGAGATCAGGCTGGCCTTCTTTATGATGATCTGGACCGGTGGGAGCTGGATAAGGCCGCTCCCGACAATCCGATCGCCCTCGCCGGCGGGATACCGGTCGTGAATATGCTGCTGCTCAACAGCCAGGCCATTGAAAAACTCTGGAACAAGTACGGAGATTTCATCGAAACCTACGGCCGTTACTGGATCGACGATACGGGCAGGGCGGATGGGCATCTGGAGGCCCCGGCGGTGCGTATTCTTCTGGAGGATGAGGAGTTCATTCCGCCTCCCGAACCCAAAGATGTGGCTCCGCTCTACCGGAAAAATCTGGAGGAAAGGATTGCGGTGGGGAACACCACGATTTCAGGTGGTTTGCATACCTCCAGTGTTCGCGCCTATCAGTGGCTCGAGGCCCGTGGCGAGTTGCCGGTGAGATACGGCTATGGGGTCATGTCGACCTTCGGGCTTCCAGACGCCGAACGGCAATTTGAGATGGGGTCCGGAACCGACATGATCTGGATCACTTCGATGAGTTCCCGGGCCGTTGATGGAGCAGGCTCCAGAATGTGCATCAGCATCGAGAGAGACTCCGCTGCCGCCCAGGAGGGAGGGGACTCCGAGATGATGGGCCTCTCTGCTGTCTCGGAGTGGTGGCCGCGCGGCCAGTGCCTGATGGATATCGAGTACGGCGGAGGATCCCGGGGAGCGGCGGTTAAGGCCAACTACTTCAACGAGTGGTATACCCAGGTTGCCCAGGACGGTCTGCGCTCCGCCAACGTCCACGTCTCCGGGAATGATTCTCATTCCCGCGTGATTTCCCTGTTTGAACGGCTCGACCGGGCCAATCCGGGTGCGGTCAGAGGCTGGGCCATGGATCACTGCACGCTGATCGACCCCGCGGACGTGCCGCGGGCGGCCAGGCTGGGTCTGATGTGGAGCTGCAGTCCGCTGGGAGAAGGGGACCGGGCTCCCATGATTGCGGCGGCCTTCGGCGACCAGGTGGCACATACTTACGTGGCTCAGATCAAGAGCATGCTGGATGCCGGCATCAGTGTTTCCCTGGAAGGGGAGTGGCCGGCAGTGGAGAGCCTGATCACGCGCAAGGACTCCCAGGGCAAGGTGTGGGGACCCGATCAGCGAGTGGATCGGGAGACGGCCTTGAGGGTCGCCACCATCAACGGGGCAGCTTACGTTCTGAAAACGGACCGGCTCGGTTCCATCGAAGTGGGTAAGCTGGCCGATCTGGTCGTCCTTGACCGGGACTATCTGACGGTCCCTGAACAGGAGATTTCCGAAACTCGTTCCTTGATGACGATGCTGGGAGGGAAAATGGTGTTCCTGGACACCGACTTTGCCGGCGAGTACAACCTGAATCCCGAGGGGGCCCTCATTACCACTCTCGAGGAACTGGAGGGACGCCGCCCGGAGAGGAGTTTCTAGCCCATCGAAATGCAGAAAGAGATGAATCGATTCGTTTTTCTCAAGAGGATTGTTCCGGCCGCCATCCTGGTCGTGGCGGGTGTTGTTTCTTCAACACCGACCCGGGGGCAGGCGGAAGCCGCCGAGACCGCCCGTCTGGATCTGGGCTTTGACACCGAACAGCCGGGCCACGAGGTGGTGATGCCGCTGATGCTGGATCTCCCTGAGGGAGTCAACGTTAGCACGGTCATCAGTGCAATCACCTTTCCCACTGATCTGCTTTCGTTTGACGAGTTCAGTGCCGGACTGTCGGCCCAAGCGGCGGGTGCTGAGGTCAGCGTCGTCGAAAAACCGGATGATCAAGATCCCGAGAACACGATCCTCACGGTGACCGTTTCGACACCGCAGGAAGGGGCCATCCCGAGCGGGATGGTCGCCGATCTGGTATTTACCATCTCAGAGGATGCCCCCATTGAGCAGACCATCCTTTTGGGAAACGCCGTGAGTGCCCTGACCACCGATGATCCTCCCAGACCCGTTGATCCCATCATGGGCAAGGAAGGCGAGATCCTGGTGAGCGCCACTTCTCCCGTTTTCGCCTGTTTTTTCTACATGCATTAGGAG
>JAPYTY010000363.1:0-325 GCA_029942065.1 Acidobacteriota bacterium
AGGTTATTTCGGATTTAGGAGTTCGGATTTCGGATTTTCGTCCCCGGTAGGAGGTCGCTATTCCACCACCGTCGGCGGGACGGCTGAAAACAAAGTAATCCCTTCAGCTCCGCTGACTCCGAACAACATCTGTCCAACCAGCGGCTGGTCCGAGACGATGGTGACGAATCCGCCCACCTGACCTGCTGAAGCCGGCACAAACTGATCCACCAGCTGGGATATCCTTCGTCCCGCCTCCAGGGTCTGGGTGGCCTGTCCCACCGACACTCCCGCAGAAGAAAATACCTCGAGGGTGAATTCAGCATCCACTGATCCGGGATTGAAC
>JAPYTY010000363.1:335-2735 GCA_029942065.1 Acidobacteriota bacterium
CCGGTGAAGAACCCCATGCCATTGGCCAGCTGGGAGAAAATCGCTTCTCTGAAGGTCTCCGCCTGCAAAGGCAAGGAGGCGGCAAAATTGAGGTTGGATGCGTCTCCGAAGATGACGTCTCCCACCACTCCGGGACCATCGGAGTCGACCCGCAGCGACCCGGTGAAGTCCTGCCCACCAAACAGCACCCCGGCATCCAGGCTCAACTGGGCCCCCGCACTCAGGCGGTGCCCCATCGCCTCCCCAAAATTGGCGCCGTTGGAATCCACCGCCGTGAGTTGGACCTTGCGGGATTCCGAGGTGGCATTGACCAGGTTCAGGCTGGTGAAAAGACCCTCCTGGATGGCCAGCTGAGCCGAAAACAACTGGCTGCCGGTGCTCTCCAGGGCCGCATTCAGACCTAAAACCGTGGAGCTGTCGGGTAGTTCAATGATCTCGAATCCCACAACACCTTCTCCCTGAATGACCTCCGCCTTGACATAACCGTCGGATAAGTTTTCCCCGAAGAGTTCTGCAGCTGTTTCGTAGAGAAATTTCCTGGGACCAATCGTCAATACCAAACTCTGGTCTCCCGCGGGCAAGACATAGGTCAGCCTCAGCAGAACCGATGTGGCATTCGGGTTCAGAATACTCAGGGTTGTGGTGGCCGACTGACCTCGAAAGGCCGTCGCACCATCGAACACCCGGGTAAAGTACAAGGTCGTGGAGGGTTGTGAAACGGCCACGCCGCCATCCAGCTGAGAGAAATCGCTCTTTCCGAACTGGAAAAAGCTGGCCAGCTGGGTGCCTTCGCTGTTGAATCGAATCCAGGCCGGAGCCGCCGCGTTTACTCCAAAGATTTCACTCACCAATCGGGCCACCTGGACACCCGGCTCGATTTCCAGGGTTCCCATTGCGGTGGAACCTTCAGCAAGCAGCTCGAGTTCCAGCTGGACGGAATCGGAAGAGCGGTTCAGTAGCGCCAGGCCGTTAAAGCCATCGGCTCCCTGCGGCAGAACCGGGAAATAGAGGCTGGTCGAACCGGGATCAGAGTCGGGATCGGGATCGGGGTCCTCACCCAGGACCGTGATGCTTTCGATGATGACCAGGCTCTGGTTGGTCAGCGGGGCGCCGGCATCAATCAGCGGAATTTCAGAGAAAACCCCTCCATCCAAATTTACGATGGGCAGGGCGGCAATGGCATCCACCACGCTCATGCCGTTGCCCAGAACTCGACCAAAAGCGGTAAAGCCGCCGTTTTGATCATCAAGGATATCCGCATTGTTGGCCAGATTGAAAAACCACTGGGTGGTCGCGCTGTCGGGGTCACCTCCCAGCTTAGCCATGGCGATGGTTCCCCGCGTGTTGGAAATGCCCGGCTCGTTGGTGATGGGATCCACCTCCGGCACATCAAGCGGACTGGGAAAGGTGGCCTGGAAACCTCCACCCTGGACAATGAATCCGGGGACCGAACGATGGAAGAAGGTGTTGTCATAGTCACCCCGGTTCACGATCCCAACAAAATTGGCCACGGTGATCGGGGTGTCCTGGTCGAACAGCTCGACGTCTATGGTTCCCACAACGGTTGTGAACCGAACCGTCGTCTGGGCGTGGACCGCCGAGACTGTAAATAGACTCCACGCCGCCACCAGTACTACCATTCTGCAGAACCGCTGTTTTCCCATTTCTATCTTTTTGAGTTCCTTTCGAATCCTCTTCAAACAGTTCAAAACACCGCCGAGTATGCCCAACCAGTCGTCAAGTTGTCCAGCCATCGGGTTCAAAAACCAACAACTACCTCACGGTTTACGGCCGCTCACGATGAATCCCAGGACGGCACAAAAGAAGCACCCCTTCCGATCAGCCTCTTTCAGATCGTCGACCCATGCTGTCACGTCAGTCTCCGAGATTTCTCCTGCCGTTACCAGGCGGCTCAACGGGCCTTCCGCCACGCGTCGGAACAATGGGTAGGTCAGCAGGATGGAATGAGAACTGATGGTGATATCGCAAAGCCCTTTCTCTCTGAAGAAACGAGGCAGCCGGCGGCCCACCCAGCCATGGGGAGCGGAATCGGTCAAAATCTGTCCGATGCCGCGCGTCAACTCCCCGTCCGGTGCGTCCACTACCACTCCTCCATAGTCCAGATCGTACAGCACCAAGTGTCCGCCGGGGCGCACCACCCGGAGCATTTCTTCCAGAACACGCCGCAGATCTTCCACATAAAGAAGAACCCTCTCCGATCGGCATAAATCGAAGGAGTGATCCTTGAAATCGAGCTGCTGGGCATCACCGATACTGAACTCAACCAGCAGAGAGGTACCCGCGATTCGTCTTCGGGCTTCTTCGATCATGAGCGCACTTTTGTCAATTCCGACAATTCGTCCTTCCGACCCTACCAGGCTGGAGAGGCGCTGGGTTTCC
>JAPYTY010000364.1 GCA_029942065.1 Acidobacteriota bacterium
GACTGGACCCCCATATTCTGGACAAAGACAGGATCAATCTGGACCGTCCCGGCAGGGGTTTCCTCCGTTTCATCCTCGTAGACTGGAATAAGGTCCATTCCCATGGGAGACTTTCCCGGCTGATCGGAAATGTACGTTGGATCCATGGGGGCCTGCCAGAATTTGATCTGTCTCTCTCCCTGAGAAGTCGAAGATCCGGGTTGACTGCTGATCGAATCTTTCAACGGACTCAACGTCATCCCGCAAACAGGACAGTCGCCCGGCTCCTCCCGAATCACCTCAGGGTGCATACTGCAGGTCCAGAACTGCCCCGCCTCTTCTTCCTCCACACCTGGTCGATCATTAAGTCCAGCCACGATGCTTTCATGGATTCCGTGAACCCACTCCCAATGAAAGGGATTCACAAAAAAGAGCGCTGTTACCGAACTCCCCGTCAGAAAAAATAACAAACCTAAAAGGATACTTTTTCTCATCATACGTCACCTCATGGGGCTGGGAATCTGGTTCCAAGGGCCCACTCCAAATTAGCCAGAGCACGCAGAAAGTCGGCGTCATAGCGCGCGTTGATCAAGCGCAACTCCCACAGGACGCGTTCACTGTCGAGCAGGTCCAGTGCTCCCAACTGCCCCGTCTCGTAAGCGGACTCTGTGGAGCGCAAGGCCTCTTCAGCCTGCGGAATCAACACCTGCTCAAAGAGCTCGACCTGCTCTTCGAGCGTCTCAATTCGGATGGCTTGATCTCGGATGGAGTACTCCATCTCGTTGCGGATGTTCAAGTATTGCCTGCGATTGGCAATGAGTCCTTCCGTGGCTTCAAGGACGCCGGCACTATATTTTTCTCTGCGGATGGGAATATTGATACCGATGGAAAAATTAAGGGCATTCTTGCCGTTGCCGGAAGGAGGCATCAACAGTCCCGACGGGTCGTCCCGACCTCCGACGTTGGTCAACCCGGCGCCCAGAGTCACATCGGGCCAATACTCCTTCTTGGCCAGTTCAACCGACTGCTCGCTCTTTTCAATTCGTGCCATGGCCGCCTTCAGTTCGGGCCGACTTCGCTCGCCCAGCTTGTACAATTCCTCCAAATCCAAACCTATCTGCGGCAAAGTGAGTTGTCCCACCGGCGGCAAGGAATCCTGCGGGGGGTGGTCCATCAAAGTATTCAGCCTGGCTACCAGGGACGCTCTCTGCTGATCCAGTATTTTCAGACGGTTGATGATTTGGGTGATTTCCGCCTGGATCTTGATCACCGCCTGCTGCAGACCTTGACCGGTGCTATAGCGAATCTGAGCCAAGCTCTCGTAATGCTCCAGAAGGGATCTTTCCTCCCGGCTGATTTTCAATGCCCGGTCCACGTAGCTTAGATCGTAAAAAGCCCTTTTGACCTGGACGATAAGCTCCCGTTCCTGGGCCCGGTAGACCTGGTACTGCGCCGCCGCCTCTTTGAAGACCACTTGCCCCTTCAATTCGAGTTTTCCAAACCAGGGAAATTGCTGACTGAGCATGAATGTATTCAGTTGGGGCCCCACTCGGGTTTCCACGTTGCGAATGAACTGAGTAAAACTCAGCATAGGATCAGGAAGAGCCGTGACCTGGGGAACTTTTTGCAGGACGGCTCGATAACGGGCCAGGCTTACCTGAAGTGCCGGATGCTGGTCCAGGGCTTGTTGAACGTATTGGCGCAAACGAGCGTCTTCAGCATAGAAATCTGCTGTGTCGTTGGCCTCCAGTGGCATCGACGTGAGTGCCCATGCCAGAAGCAGGGTTGTAACCACCTTCAAGGATTGGATCTTGCTCATTGACGGTTTTCCTCAATTCGCCCAATGACTCTCCTGCATACAGCTTGGCCGAATGCGTGTTGAACCTTAAGTGGGAGAGGTTTCAAAAGGTGAGACCTGGATCACTCTCGGGGTTCGATCCGAAGGCTCACTCCGAAGGAGTCGATGCTGAGGAAATCAAATCAGGAAGGAACTGTTCAAAAGATATACTTCGGCCCCGAAACCGTCCGGACCTGGGGTTGGTGTACGCAAAACAAAGGGGTGGGGAAAAGGGACCTCTACCGGCACGAAGTCCACGCGAAGCCCGATTTCAAGGGGGTTGACGAAGGTCTTGTGAGTATTTTTTGAAGAAGAGAGAAACAGCTCGTGCGGAGTAAAATCACAGCGAGGTGCGCAGTGATCCATCTGGTTATCACCTGCCGACTTCTCGTGGATCAGGACCATGGTGCTCGTTTCCTGCATGGACATGAAACCCTGGCATGCAGTGAGGCCCACACCGAATTGGCCAAAAATAATCATGAAGGTCAAAATCACAGGTTTCATCCCTTGCCTCATCCTAACACAGCAGCACACCTTGTGCGAAAACCCTCATGCAGAAGGAACGACCGTGCGGTCCTCCGGAATCGGCGCACTGAGGCGCTTCCCACATTCCTGAAGGCCGCTCACAGAGCGGCCGCTACAACTTGCCAAAAAATCCAAAATCCGAATCCCAAAATTCGAAACAGATCCCCATTAGTGTTTCGGATTTAGGATTTCGAATTTGTCTACTAGTGTGTCTCTGTGGTGAAAATTCTTCTCGGAGTCTCTGGGGCGAAGTCCCTGCGCCCTTGCTGTGGGCGCACTCAGTGCGCCCCTACACTCAAACCTCCCGGCCTCGCTCCGAAGGAGCGACAGAGTCTGAGGCAGGGCGTCCCGCCCTGCCTCAGTTCTCTTCTTTGCGCCTTTGTGTCTTTG
>JAPYTY010000365.1 GCA_029942065.1 Acidobacteriota bacterium
ACGTTTTCGTGGGTCCAGGATAGGTTGGCTCCGAACCGGTAGCCGGGTTGAAATAAAAACCCTGTGGTCAGAGAGTTCTGGTGCCCATCGAAAAAATCACCGCTTCTGAGAAAGAAGTTTCCGCTGAACAGACGGCTCTGATCGCTGGTAAAGCTGGTGGTGATTTCCTGGAACCAGTAATCCCCCGCTTCGATGGCCTGGCCGGGCCGGATAAAGAAGGGCTCCTCCAGACGTTCGAACCGGAAGCGGTGGGTGAACCAGCCGCGGCCTCCGTCGTGCAGGTCAAAGGAGAGGGTCTGATCAAAATCCCGGCCCTGAAAAACGTTCTCCTGGTTGCTGATGTACTCCACTCCGATCGAGGGCCGGAGTTCGCGAATCCAGGGGATGGCCTCGCCCGGCCTGGGCCGGATGCCGAATTCCCCTCGACTCCGCCGAATTCCGACACGAGGCACAAAACCTGCTTCCGGGTTGAAGTTGTCCTCGATGGACAGGTATTCGGCCTGCACGTCGTAGAAGGGATCGTTCCATCCCACAAAGGTGTGAAAGGCCTTGTCTTTCCCTTCCAACCCTTCGGTGTCGGTTTTCAGCAGGAAGGCCGCCGCCTCCAGGTACCGGAAGAATAGAAAATTGCTGTCCACTCCGTAAGTCCGATTGGTGCGGCCTCCGGCTTCATGCTTGTTGATGAAGATGCCTCCCAGATCCGAATTCTGGAGAATGTCACGCCGGACCCGGGCCACCGAGAACTGGGTGGACGGGGTGGATTCAACTCCGTCGGTCTGCATGGAGAGAAAGCCCAGCTGGTATTTCCCGGCACGTCCCGTCAATCGGACTCCGCCCACAATCGGGACCACCTCGCCCTCGGAAAGACCGATGCGCCGGCTGAAAAAGGCAATCAGGTCCCGATTATTGGATCGGAATCCACTTCCCACCCTCTTGACCCTGAAAACGGTGGCGTTCTCCAGAAAAAATTCACGCTTTTCAGGGAAGAACAAAGGGAAGCGGGTCAGGTTGATCTGCTGCTGATCAGCCTCCACCTGGGCGAAATCGGTGTTGACCGTCAGGTCCAGCGTCACTCCCGGAGTGACGCCGTATTTGAGGTCCATCCCCAGTTCCGGTTGAAAATCCACATCGTCGTCCTGACGACGCACGATCGGGGTAGAGATATAGGGTTTCAGATAGAGGTTTCGACCCTGGCGAATGCCTCCCACGCCTTCGATAATGCCGGCCAGGGAGATACGGCCGATTCGATAAGGGCGGGCCACGGGAGACCAGTGATCGACTTCGTTTTTGCGGCGAATGTGCCGTACGAAGTTGACTCCCCAGACCTGTTCCTTCAATTCCCGGAAGCGGAGAGTCTTGAAGGGGATCATCATTTCCACCTGCCAGCCCGACTCCGTGATCAGGGTCTTCACCTGCCAGATGCCGTCCCAGTCAAAATTGGAAATGGCGCCATTCGCGCCAAACTGGGCATCCCGCTTGGCCCCCCCGGGATTGGTGGAGAAAAAAAAGCCATTCCGGTCGTCATCAAATGTGTCCAGGCCGATACCAAAGTGGTCGCCCTGAAAAGACGAATAGTCCCGGGTCAGGTCGTTCACGACCAGGCCTGCCTCACCTGCTGAATCGAGACAATAGACCCCGACGTAAAGGTTGTCACGGTCATACATGAGCCGGACCTCGGTACGTTCAGTAGCCGGAGCACCCATCAATGGGTCCTGCTGAATAAATTCGGAGGCGGGTTGGGCCAGATCCCAGGCCGGTTCATCCAGTCGCCCGTCCAGAACAATGGCTGTCTCGATAAAGACGGCCGACATTCTCCGCTTCTGGTCGGCCCCTTCTAGCAGAGACGGTCCGGGGCCGGCAAGCAGTAAAAACGCCAGAAGGAAGCCCAATGATCTCATCTTCACAATGATTCTATTTTTCCTGAGTATAAGGCCCCTGAATCCTACTGAAAAACTCCTATCATAACGGATTCCAACTTGAGTCCGTATCATGCATAAAATCTCTACTCGATCGCCGCCCTTTTCGTGCATTTGTGTATTCGGTCAGATGGCTTGCTTTTGTAGCGGCCGCTCTGTGAGCGGCCCTCCGGAATCGGCGCACCGAGGCGCCTCCCACATTCCGGACTCCTCATACTGTCTTCTTTCTTCTGTCTTCTTCTCCCGAAACAGGTTAGCATCGCTTTCAATATGTCTGAACGATTCGAATTTTTGAAAAAGACCGAACTCTTGAGTGGTGTCCCGGACGACCTGATTGAGGGGGTTATCGAGGCCTTCCAGGAGATTCGGGCCAAACCCGGGGACATCATCTTCAAGGAAGGGGAGGTCGGAGATGGTGTCTATGTGGTGGTGGAAGGCAGTCTGAACCTGGAGACCAACCAGGTCAAGGTACTCCGAGTCGAAAGCGGCGAGTGGGTGGGCGAGCTCGCCCTGATCGACGAAGCGCCTCGCAGTGCCTCGGCCATCGCTGAAACAGATGCCTTGCTGCTCAAGTGGACCCGCGAGGACTTCATGAAGGCTCTCAAGGGAAATCCGGAAGTGGTTCACGGCATCTTGAAAACGCTCTCCGGAAAACTTCGTCAGGATCTTGCCCTCCAGGTGGAGTCAACCGTACGCCATGAACGCTGGCTGCAGGATATTCAGCGGGCTCATGAGATCCAGATGGCGATGCTGCCGGACGGGGATCTGTCTGCGGAGAAGATTGTCATCTCCGGTTACTGTCATCC
>JAPYTY010000366.1 GCA_029942065.1 Acidobacteriota bacterium
ACTCGGGATAGGGGCCCTCCTGGATGTCGCCGGGGATGACTTGTATCAATGCGGCAACCATTATCCGAGCAGCTACAATGAGACGGATGCGCCTGGAGGCAACCCGGATAATCCTAACTTTCAATATGACGCATTCTGTATGGGATTCGGATCGGGAACTCTTTATCGAGATCCTCAGTTAAAGGAATCGGCGCTGGCCGGTGGACTGGGAATCATGATTGATGGTGGCGGCGGTGACCGTTATCAAAGCGCTAATTTCTCCCAGGGATCGGGATACTTTTTTGGAGCAGGCATCAAGCTGGATTTGGGGGGAGATGATCAACACGCCGGTGCGCGCTATGGCCTGGGGACGGCCGCCCATTTCGGGGTGGGGCTCTTCATCGATTTTCGGGGAAGGGATCACTACTCCTCCAGCGGTCCCACCTACAACGGCGGTAGTGCCTGGGATCGAAGCGTCACAATTTTTATAGACGGCGGACAGCAGCCGGATGTCTACGATTCTTTCGGATTGAGTCGTGCCGATCACGGGTCCTGGAGCATGCGATTGAAGTAGGAGGCCGGGATCGCTATTCTTCCACAAGCGGGTTGGGTCGGGCATCGGATAAGAGCAGGGTGGGTTTTTTCGACCTGAGCGGAGAGGATGAGTATGCGGGCGGTTCAAGCGATCCGGGAAATCCAGTGATACGGCTTCATGGGGAAGGGGGATTGTTCGTGGATCGTTGAGATCGCCGCAATCCAGGAAAAGAATGAACCGCTTGAAGATCCTTGCCCTTGTGCTCATCCTAATGTGCGCTGCTTTGGGCATCAATCAACTTACCGTCACACCTTCTATTCCCGCCATTCCGGGCTACAATGTCCTCTATCTCACTGGAGACAGCTTCAATAAGAAACACCTTCCCATCTACGGGTATCCTCGAAATACCATGCCTTTTCTCTCCGAGTTGGCGGAAAAGTCGGTGGTCTTTGACCAGATGATCAACCCCTCGGCCTGGACCAATGAGAACCTGATTTCGATTTTCACCTCGCTCTCCAGTCCGGTGCACAAGGTCGAGACCCGCGGGCGAAGGATCGATCCGATGTGGATCACTCCCATCGAGATTCTCAAGCGATACGGATACCGAGCTCCACGGGCGCAGGGAACCGATAATCACCTGAACCTGGGCTTCGATGAGGTGAGCACGATACATCCCGCCCAGTGGCTGGAGGAGCACGGGAGAGAGGGGCGTTTCTTTTTGTTTTACCATTTCGTCCAGCCCCATCTTCCCTACAACGGCAATGGAGACACCGACTTATTTCTCTCCTATTTCAGCCCGGAAATGTTCCCGGGTGAAAATTCCCGCCAGCGGGTGATGTCCACCGTCCACAGCCATACGATTATCGAAAACAACGGCAGCGTGACCTTTGAACCTGAGGATATGGAAAGTGTGCACGCCCTTTATGATGGAGAGCTTCTTCTTCTGGATCGGGAGATTAAGCGGTCCATCAAGAAGCTGGAGGAACTGGGTCTCCTGGAAAACACGATCGTGATTATCGGTGCCGACCATGGTGAGGAACTGCTGGAACATGGCTTCGTGGGCCATGCTTCGACCAGTCGTGAAGCGCGTCTTTACGACGAGGTCGCTAACATCCCGTTCCTGATTTCTTTCCCAAGGAAACTGCCTTCAGGGAAACGAATCACAACTCAGGTCCGCGGCATCGACGTGATGCCCACTGTTCTGGATCTGTTGGAAATTCCCCCTGTGGATTACCTGGAGGGCCGATCCCTCCTCCCGGTTATTAACGGCCGGGAAACCCAACACCGCCTCGCCTTCATGCAAAGTTCCCGTGCCGGCTATCAGGAGGAAGATCCGGAAAATGTCACCGACCGAATACGTGCCGTTCGGACCGGAGACTGGAAATTGATCCATCATCACTATCTGGACAACCCCACCAGCTTCGAGCTTTACAACCTCATCGAGGATCCCCTGGAACAGAACAACCTCATCGCCCAGTTTCCGGAGAAAGCAAGCCAGCTCAAGAACGTGCTGGCGGAATGGGTGGTGTCCCAGGCAGAGGTTTTCCCTCCGCCCCTGCAACACTATGATCCCAAGCCGCGATCTGAATTGTTCCTGGAATATATTCAGGGTAAGTTCGGCAGGAGGGACCTCTCAGGGGTGACTTCGCCTCCCCTGGTGATGGCCCCGGCCGAAGGTGAGACACTTACCTTTGACACAGCGTCCGGGGCGGCGGTCATCCGCTGGTCAGGCAGAACGGATGTTCCCTACAAAATTGAATACGAGGTTGGAAAGGAGGCCTATTACCTTCACGGCTTCATCAAGGCCAAGGGCAGCGAGAAGGTGCTTGGACCCTTTCCGAGGGAATACTGGGATACCTATCTCACCCTCTTCAGTCCCGGCAGGCTTCGCCTTTCAATCGACAAGGATCCTGCCGAATGGAGTTCCTGGGTACACTTCGAGATGGGAAGAACGAATCATTAAATGCCCGGATTATGTGTCAGCCGAAATAGGGCGATGAATTTGCGGTGCCCATTTTAATGGCTCTACCAAACGGAATCTTTTCTTCAGCCAAAAAAGCATGGCTTGCCGTCATTGCTTATACCCTGTTTCTGTACGCCACTCTGTCGGTGGCTTACGATGTCTTCTTCTTTCTGGCCAACCTGGTGGACGGCGACGTCGTTTCGGAACGAATGAATCTGCTGTTCATGCTGGCGGGGACGGCCT
>JAPYTY010000367.1 GCA_029942065.1 Acidobacteriota bacterium
CCCTTGTTCATGCGGCTTCGAAACTCCGGGTCCAGGTACTCCAGAACATGGGATGCCAGTTCATCGGTGTCCAGTGTCTTGGTGAAGGGACCCGGAATAATCTGGTCCGTGTCCACCTGATCTCCGTAGCGATGGACCTTACCCTTCATGGCTTCTCCGGCGGGTCGCCGGCCGGGAGTCCCACCTCAGCCGGTTCGGTGATGACGCCCTGCAGGGCCGACGCTGCCACCGCTGCGGGGGATGCCAGGTAGATTTTGGCATTGGGGTTTCCCATGCGCCCCTGGAAGTTTCGATTGGCCGCCGAGATGACCACCTCTTCATCACCCGGAACGCCCAGATGGGTGCCCACACAGGGACCGCAGCCGGGGGTGATGAAAGTGGCTCCGGCCCGGCTAAGAATCTCGACCGTTCCTCGTTCAAGGGCCTGATTGAAGACCTCTCTTGAAGCCGGTGCAATGATCAGGCGAACGTGGGGAGCGATTTGTTGCCCCTGGAGTATGTCCGCCGCCGCTTGCAGGTCCTCGAGTCTGCCGTTGGTGCAGGTTCCGATAAAGGCGACATCGATTGAGGTTCCCCGGACCTCCTCCAGGGGGACTACCTTATCCGGAGAATGGGGGAGGCTGACCTGGGGGGACAGGTCCGAGACATCGAACCGGTAGACCTTCTCGTAGTGGGCGTCTGCATCGGCCTCGAGGGGCTCGAACGGGTAAGGAAGCTCGAGGCCTCGGGGATCCACGATTCCCGATTTGGCCCCCATCTCCACCGACATGCTGGCCAGGGTCATGCGACCTGCCAGGGTCAGACTCTCCACGGCTTCACCGCAGTATTCGATGGCCTGGTAGTTGGCTCCACTGGTTCCCAGCTGACCTACCAGGAAGAGAATCAGATCCTTGGCTGCGGTGGCGGCGGGGAGCTGCCCTGTGAATTCGATTTTGATGGCGGAAGGGACCTTCAGCCAGGTTTTCCCGGTGTGCATCAGGGCGGCCACATCGGTGGAACCCATGCCGGTGGCGAAAGCGGCAACAGCGCCGTAGGCGCAGCTGTGCGAATCGGCTCCGATCACGATCTCACCCGGACGAGCATGCTCGTTTTCCACCATCACCTGGTGGCAGATGCCGGCGCCGACGTCATAGAGACGGCAACCCTTGTCTCTGGCAAACTCCCGCATCATGGTGTGCAAATTGCCGATGCGCTGGTTGGGTGCGGGGGAGGCATGGTCAATCACCAGGATGACCTTGTCCGGACGCCACAACCGGTTGGCCCCCATCTCCTGGAAGGCCTTGATGGCAAAAGGGGCGGTGGTGTCGCTGGCCATGACGGCATCGACGGGCACGATCGCCAGTTCCCCTGGCTGGACGTGCCGGCCGGTGTGCTGGGAGATGATTTTTTCAGTGAGCGTCTGACTCATGAAGGAACCGCCTGGTCCGCCAACCGATACATCTTGCCCGGCAAGGATCTCCCCAGAAATTGTTCCAGCCGTTGGGAACACCCGGCCACCCCGGCCAGGTCAATCCTGGTCTCGATCCCCATCGAATGCAGGAGGTGAAGGGTGTCCTCGGTGGCTATATTGCCGGTCGCTCCCGGGATGAAAGGACATCCCCCCAGTCCGGCCAGTGCCGTATCAAACCAGTTCACCCCGTACTCCAGGGCCGCCGTCAAATTGGCCAGGCCGGTACCCCGGGTGTCGTGCAAATGGAGCACCAGGGGAATCTCCTCCGTCATGGGGAGCAGCTGGGACAGCAGTTGCTTGACTTGAAGGGGATTGGCCATGCCGGTGGTGTCGGCAAGGGAAATCATATCCGCCTTCATCGAGAGAAGCTCTTCGGCCATGTCGAGAATTCGCTCACAGGGAATGGGACCCTCATACGCGCAGCCGAAGACGCACTGAAGTCCCACTCTCACCTCACATATCCTCCTGGCGTGCCAGATTCACCATTTCTTTCAGATTTTTCAGGGCTTCGTCCACCGGGACATTGGCATTCTTCTGGCTGTGGGTCTTACTGACGGAGACCGACAGATCCAGACGGGTGATGCCCGCAGCATGAGCGCGCTCCACGCCTTTCTGGTTGAGTGCCAGTGCACGGTACCGAACCTCGAGCGCTGCTGGAATCCTGCGGCAGACCTCTTCGGCATCCGCCATTTGAGGAACCCATTTGGGATGGACGAAGGAAGTGACCTGGATGTGTCGAATACCCGCATGGGCGAGTGCTTCAATCGTTTCCACCTTGAGGTCGGTCGGTATGGGTTTGCTCTCGGCCTGAAATCCGTCTCGAGGCCCGACCTCGATCAGATTCACTTTGTCAGGCAAGGTCATGGTCAGGTGTGGTTCCTCCTCTATATACCGACTCTAGTTTAGCAGTGTGCAGGTGTGCTGTCTTTGGTGGAATTGACTCTGTTTTCTTCCGGACATACAATTCCCATACCCAAATTAAGGAACAATTTGAATCTTCCAAAAGGAGCGTCATGAAAAAGTATCTAGCGATCTGTTTTCTGGTCCTGGTGTTTCCGAGCACAGGTCTGGCCCAGCAGCTTCCGCCTCTGGTGGCTCAACAGGGTTATGCCGACTCGATCCTGATCAACGGAAAGATAGTTTCCATGGATGATTGGGGCACTGTCGCCAACACTCCGGGCAACATCTATGAAGCCATGGCCATCAATGGGAAGCGAGTCATGGCTCTGGGAACCAACCAGGAGATGAGAGAGCTGGCTGGATCCAGGAC
>JAPYTY010000368.1 GCA_029942065.1 Acidobacteriota bacterium
GGATACGGCATTGATGAGGGCGTCCTATTTCGGAAACATGGCGACGGTGGTGGTTTTACTGAGGGCCGGTGCGGACGTCAACGCCACCAATAACGACGGCAAGACGGCTGCCCTGTTGGCCGAGGAGGGCCGGCAGATCCGAACGGTCGAGTTGCTGAAAAGTTCCAGCGGAACGGCCGAGGAAACTAAGGATTGATCCGAGCGTACACCTGTATCTTACCCCCTTTGTCAAACGTATAAACGCTGTAAGGTTGGGGGTTGGGGCCTTCCATTCCGGGAGAACCCACCGGCATGCCGGGAACGGCGAGCCCTACCACGGCCGGTTTTTCACTGAGCAGACGAAGGATGATCTGGGCCGGGACATGCCCTTCGATCACGTAGTTACCCACCATCGCGGTGTGGCATGAGCGAAGCCTCTGAGGCACGCCCAATCGGTTTTTAATGTTCTGAAGTTCCTGATTGGCGGCTGCCAAAGTTTTGACCTCCAGCCCTTTCTCCTGCAGGTGACCCACCCACTTGGCACAGCACCCTCAGGTGGGGTTTTCATAGACGGTGACTCCTTCTACAGGACGGCGCTGGCCCAGGGCCATACTCGCAACCAGGGTCAGCACGGCACCGATCACCATCATTTGATTGTTGGCCGTTGGCAGATTCATGGTTCTTGATTTTAGCCTTCTGGAAGCCAAAGGGCAAACGCGCTGGTCTCCGACCAGCGCGTTCCACGTTCCAGGTTTCACGTTTCACGGATGGAAGAACGAAGCCCCGCGCCGATTCCGGAAGGACACTCCTAGCTGTGTTGGCTGAGAATGGAAGGAAAAGACAAAGGAAAGGATTTCCTTCTCTGTTTCTTTGTGTCTCTGTGGTGAAAATCTTCTCACTCCCGATTGAACCCATCGCGCTCGAGATAGAACTGCATCTGGCTGGTGTAAAAGAAGAGCCTGATCGCCAGACGGGCAATGAGATAGAGCTGCTGCCAGAGGATGGCCAGCAGAATCGGGAACCAGGTCTGTTGGGGTAAAACGTGCTCCACCCCCGTATACACCAGCACTCCCACCACTCCCGCCCCCGCGATGACCAGATAGAGTGCGCTAGCAGAAAGAAAATATCTTTTGCAGAAACTGACTCCGGAGACAAAACAGAGAATCATGCTGCTACGATCTTCAACAACCACCTTGATCTTGGCATAATCAAAGAGCATGTTCACCACCATGAAAAGCACCAGCAGCAGCAGATAGCGGCTCAGATACCAGTAAAAGGCTCCCCTGTCAGTAAGCGCTCCTTCCCCCATCTCGTTCACCAGGGAGGTCAGGGGGCCGATCATCCAGCTGTCGATCAGCCAAAAAGTCAACAGGGCCAACACCGACAACCGAAAGAACCGTCCGAAAAAGGCGGCTCCGTTGCGAAAAAATTCGCGCGTACTGGTTCCCTTCGGGTCCAGGGCAAAGGACCCGAGGGCGGCCGCCAACAGAAAGGTCTGGAGAAGCACATAGAGGCCACCCAGGGAGAGAATCTCCCATGGGGATTCACTGATTTCTCCATCCAGCAGCGTCTCCAGATTCTTGGCAAAAGGACCCGCTCCCATGACCCAGGGAGCGAAGGTCGAGGCGAAACCCGATACTCGATCCCGAAACAAGGCGTACCAGTCGTAATCCAGAGAGCCCACCATCTGCTCCCGGTACAACCCTGGACCCAGGGAACGATCGAAGGTCTCCATGAAGGGAATCAGCAGAAGGGCCGCCACCATCAGGTTGGCCAGATAGAGAAAAAAGACAGCCTTCTTGTGTTGGGTCAGAAGCCTCCAGCCCAGTAGCAGCACCCGGGTCATGGTCACGCCAGAAAGGCGATTGTCTCCAGCAGGTTTTGCAACCAGAACAGCCACTTGGCGGACCATTTCCGGGTGGCCAGAGCAAACCCCTCATCGCTGGAGCGATAGCGGCTGTTATTGGTGGGATCAATATCCAGCAGAAGTTTTCGTTCGGGATCCACCACGGCGTAATCAAGACGAGCGGGCTTCTGAAAGGAGTATCGATGCCATCGTTCCTGTCCATCCCAGCTCCGTCGGATCTCTTCACCATCGTCAAAAACCATCAGCACGTCCACCGGAAATCGAGCTCCCTGGAGCCGCTCGACCACCACCTCGGTCAGATACTCCCGCCGGCTGTTCTGTTCCCCTTCCTCATCCTCATCGTCTTCGTCTTCGCTGGGACTGGAAGGACGGACCAACCCGTCATCGAAAATCCCTTCCGGTTCGGGGATCCGCGTCGATCTGGCCGTTCCGATGGCGTAATCGACCAGTTCGGAACTGAAGAAGGTTTCTTCAAAAAATCCGACCAGGTCCTGTTGAGCCACTTCATTGAAGGTATCCACCAGATCCTGGGTGGTGGGATGTTTGAATCGAAAGCGCTGGAAAAAGGTCCTCATGGCCTCGAGCATCGTCTCCTCTCCCAGCCAGCGCTCCAGAGTCCACAAGATCATCTCCGGCTTGCTGTAGGAGTTGGTTCGATAGCTGGTGTTGTCCCGATATTCCCATCCCCGGCGAGTCATGACATCCGCCTGACCCGATCTGCGAAGAGAAGCCAGGGAGGCCGTCTCGAATGGAATCTCCAACGAATCAAACACAAAAGGAATGCCTCCAAAAAAACGCACCATGTAACGGCTGGGCGAATAAGTAATTTTCTGGACCCGGGATTCGGACCACGAATTGAGCCCTTCATC
>JAPYTY010000369.1 GCA_029942065.1 Acidobacteriota bacterium
ACCGGGACCCTTTCAGGAGCCAGTTCTACGCCCAGATCTCCTCTCGCCACCATGACGGCATCGCAGACTTCCAGGATGGCCTCCAGATTCTCGATCGCCATCGGCGTTTCCAGCTTGGCGATGATGGGGATGTCGCGATCCTGGGAGGAAAATGCCTCTCTCAGGCGAAGAATGTCCTCGGGACCTTGAATGTAAGAAAGGGCGACGCAGTCGACCTGATGCTCTACTCCGAAGGCCAGATCCTTCAAATCTTTATCAGTCACGACCGGAGCTGAAATGCGCACCCCGGGCAAATTGATACCCTGGGTTTCTGCCAGGGTTCCGCCGTCAACCACCTCGCATTCCACCTCGGTGTCGGTGGTGGATTTCACCCGGAGCTCGATCAGGCCATCGGATAGCAGAACCCGATTTCCGCTGTCCACGTCCTGGGGGAGCAAGGCGTAGGAGGTGGAGACCCTTTCCTGATTGCCTTTGATTGCTTCGGTCGTGATCACGAATCGCTGTCCCGCTTTCAGCTCGACGGATTTCTTGTTCTCCAGTCGACCGGTCCGGATTTTCAGGCCCTGAAGGTCCTGCATGATGGCAACGGGTTTTCCCATCACCCTGGAGGCCTTGCGGATGCGGGCGATTATTTTGGCGTGGGAGTCGTGGTCGCCGTGAGAAAAGTTGAGGCGAGCCACATCCATTCCTGCCTGAATCAACTCCTTGATCGTCTCGAAGGAGTCGCTGGCCGGGCCGATGGTGGCAACAATTTTAGCTCTTCGCATGATCAGGAGGTTTCAGTTACCCTGGTGCGCCCATTATACTGACTTTCTGGCCGGGAGAGACTTATGAACATCAACGGGCACGAGGCACGCCAATTACTCCATGAGTATACTCAGGGTGAAAGTCTGATCAAGCATGCCCTGGCGGTCGAAGCCGCCATGCGAGCCTATGCTCGCAGGTTCGGCGAAGATGAGGAAAAGTGGGGTATTGCCGGACTGCTTCATGATTTTGACTACGAACAGAACCCCGATCCCCGAGATCACCCGCGTGTCGGGGCGGCGATCCTCGAGGCTCGAGGGTATCCGGAGGATATCGTCTATGCCATCAAGGCGCACGCCGATCATATGCGCCTGCCCAGAGAAAGCTTGATGGACAAGACCCTGTTTGCAGTCGATGAGCTGTGTGGATTTCTGACGGCTGCGACGCTGGTAAGGCCCGCCAAAAAGGTATCGGAACTTCCCGTCAAATCGGTGAAGAAGAGACTCAAGGGCAAAGCCTTCGCTCGAAACGTCAGCCGGGAGGACATTCGAGCAGGCCCCTAAGCGCTCGAGGTGGAACTGGAGGAGCATATCGCTTTTGTTCGAGATGCGATGGTCGAAATCGCGGAACAGCTGGGACTCGCCGGAGCGCCCGGATGATGTATCGGTTCGGGTCACCAGGCGGAGGCACCTTTTTCTGAACGACGCGAAGCAGGCGCCCTTGTTAAAGGGCGCACCAAGGGAGGCCCCCATCGGGGGCCTGGAAAGGAAGTCATATGAGTGACAAGGAAACAGAGGTCAGCGAAGCGGAAATTGCGGTGCACTGGAAGGAAGAAGAGTACTTCCACCCGCCCCAAAAATTCATCGACCAGGCCAATATGACGGATCCGAAAATTTATGACCGGATGAGCCTGGATCATTTTCCGGAGTGCTTCAAGGAGTATGCGGATCTACTGACCTGGTACCAGCAGTGGGACACCACCCTGGATACCAGTGACGCACCCTGCTGGAAGTGGTTTGTGGGAGGCAGGATCAATGCTTGCTTCAATTGCGTGGACCGGCATCTGGAGCAGCACAAGAACAAGGCGGCCTTTCTTTACGTACCCGAGCCGGAAGATGAGCCTCATGTCACGATCACCTACCAGGAACTGTTTGTTCGGGTCAATGAACTGGCGTCGCTGCTCCGGGATTTTGCGGGATTGAAGGCGGGCGACCGCGTCACCCTGCACATGCCCATGGTTCCGGAACTCCCCATCACCATGCTGGCCTGCGCTCGCCTGGGGGTGATCCACTCCGAGGTGTACGGCGGGTTCAGCGGCACGGCCTGCGGTGAGAGGATTGCGGATTCGGGAAGCCGCATCCTGATCACCAGTGATGGTTACCATCGGGGCGGCAAGCTTCTGGACCACAAGCAAAACGCCGATATCGCCGTTGATGTAGCCACCAAACTGGGCCAGCAGGTCGACAAGGTCCTGGTCTGGAGGCGCTACCCCGGAAGGGAGGTCTCCGAGAAGCCCATGGCCCAGGGGCGCGACTATTTCGTGGATGACGTCCTCAAGGATCACCGGGGTGCTCGCGTTGAGCCCGTCTCCTTGCCCGCTGAGGATCCCCTTTTCATCATGTACACCAGTGGGACCACCGGCAAGCCCAAGGGTTGCCTCCACGGCATCGGGGGGTACCTCGCCTATGTGACCGGTACCTCAAAATACGTTCAGGACATCCACCTGGAAGATGTCTACTGGTGCATGGCGGATATCGGATGGATCACGGGCCATTCCTACATCGTTTATGGGCCGCTGGCCCTGGCTGCAACGGGCGTTCTGTTTGAAGGGGTGCCGACCTATCCTGACGCCGGTCGGGCCTGGAGAATAGCCGAACAGCTCGATGTGAACATCTTCCATACCGCCCCCACTACCATCCGGATGTTGCGAAAAGCGGGCCCCGATG
>JAPYTY010000370.1 GCA_029942065.1 Acidobacteriota bacterium
GGGCAGCCCTGTGTCACAGTGTTGAAACGGCAAGCCTGAGCCGACAACATAACAACTCCAACGTCCTGGCCATCGGGGCGAGAGTTCTGGAGCCCGAGCTGGCCCTGGCGATCGTAGAGGAATGGCTTCAAACCGGGTTCGAGGGGGGGCGCCATCAGAAGCGCCTGGACAAGATCAGGTTACTGGAAGACAAGGGGGTCACCCAAGTTGAATAGACCACTACATGAAGTCGATCCGCCGGTTGCTGAATCGATCCTGCAGGAAACACGGCGCCAAAGTGAATCCCTGGAACTGATCGCATCGGAGAACTTTGTCAGTGAGGCTGTGCTAGAAGCCATGGGGTCCATCTTCACCAACAAATACGCGGAAGGCTATCCCGGCCGCCGCTACTACGGTGGATGTGAAAACGTCGATGTGGTCGAGAGCCTGGCCATTGAACGGGCCAAACAACTGTTTGAAGCCGAACATGCCAACGTGCAGCCCCACTCCGGAAGCCAGGCGAATATGGCCGTGTACATGACGGTCCTGGAACCCGGAGACAAGATTCTGGGAATGAGCCTTTCCGATGGAGGGCATCTGACCCATGGTCATCCTCTGAACTTCTCAGGACAACTCTACGAAGCGGTCGATTACGGCGTCGACCGGGAGAGCGAACAAATCGACTACGATAGGGTCGAGGACATCGCCAAGCGGGAAAAACCCAGGATGATCGTGTGCGGTGCCAGTGCTTACAGCCGGGTCATTCACTTTGACAGGCTCGGGGAAATCGCCAGGAAGGTGGGAGCCTATCTGATGGCAGACATCGCTCACATAGCCGGAATGGTGGCCACTCGCCTGCATCCCAGCCCGGTGCCCCACGCCGATTTCGTCACCACCACCACGCACAAGACCCTGCGAGGCCCACGCGGAGGATTGGTGCTGTGCAAGGAAGAGCATAAAAAGGCGCTCGACAGAATGGTACTGCCCGGCATCCAGGGAGGCCCCCTGGTGCATATTATCGCGGCCAAAGCCGTGTGCTTGAAAGAAGCCATGTCGGAAGGCTTCCTGGAATATCAAACCCAAATCGTCAGCAACTCCAAGGCCCTGGCCCGGGCCATCCAGGATCAGGGTTTTCGAATCGTGTCGGATGGAACCGACAATCATCTTTGCCTGGTGGATGTGTTTTCCCAGGGGATCACCGGGAAACAAGCTGAAAAAGCCCTGGAACAGGCCTTGATCACCGTAAACAAGAATATGATCCCTTTTGATTCCCATCCACCTCTGGTAACCAGTGGAATTCGGCTGGGGACACCTGCCGTGACGACCCGCGACATGAAGGAACCTGAAATGGGAAAAATTGCCGAAATGATGGGGGAAATCCTTAGAAACATCGACAGCGAACAGGTCCAGAGTGAGGTCAAAAAAGAAGTTCAAACCTTCACCGACCGCTTTCCTCTCTATGCCAAACGGCTTGTTCCGGTTTCCTGAAGGCCGGATGGACTCGTAAAAATTGGTGTCAGATAAGCACTCTCTTCCCGAGGGAATCACCCTTGAGAAAATTTTCCAACCCGGCGGCATTCTGCAAAGTCGGCTTCCCAATTATGAATTTCGGCCTTCCCAAGCGACCATGGCGGAAGCGGTTCTGGATGCCATCCAGAATCGCCATCCTTTATGTGTAGAAGCCGGAACAGGCACCGGGAAGACCCTGGCCTACCTGATTCCCGCGCTATTCAGCATCCAGCGGGTGATCATTTCGACGGCCACCAGAAATCTTCAAGACCAGCTCTTCTTCAAGGACATTCCCTTCATCCGCCAGCACCTCTTCCCGGATCTCCGCGTCACTTACATGAAAGGCCGGACCAATTATCTTTGCCTGAAAAAATTCCATGAGGAAACCCCGCAAGAAACGGGATCAGGAGAGATCCAGGAACATCGGGAGGCCCTTTCGGATTGGATCGAAAGGACCGAGACAGGAGATCGTTCGGAGTTGAGCTGGATGGGAGATGATGATTCCCTCTGGAGACACCTCGATGCTCGAAGTGAGACCTGTACCGGGCAAAAATGCTCCTTTTTTGATCAATGCTATGTGACCCGCATGCGCCAGAAGGCTCTGGAGTCCGACCTCATCGTTGTAAACCACGCATTGTTCTTTGCCAATCTGGCACTGGAGAGCGATGAGATAGGACGGGTGCTGCCAAACTTTTCGGTTCTCATTCTGGATGAAGCCCACGAAGTGGAAGACATCGCCGCCAATCACTTTGGAAAACGGGTCAGCAACCGCCAGATCGAATTTTTGTGTCATGATTTCCGTAAACTTGCCGCCGAGGTTTCTGAACTCTCGGACCTGGTCGACAAGGTAGAAACTGCAGCCACTCTTTTCTTTAGCTCATTCCCCTCTGTAATGGGACGCCATTCGCTCAACTTATACCAGGACCCGGAGGCCGGCACCGTCGATCTCCGCAGCGCCAGCGCCGAACCGCATCAAAGACTGCAGCACGCCCTCCTCGCTCTTTTCCACCGCCTCGAAGGCCCGGGCGGGCGTCCCAGCGAAGCCGATCCGCTGGTTCGCCGCCTGGAACAAACCATCACCGCCCTGACCAGGATCTTTGATCAGGAATCCGGCGAGAATGTTTACTGGTTTGAAAGGCGATCCACCGGAGTATTCCTGCATGTAAATCCCATCAACATGGCAC
>JAPYTY010000371.1 GCA_029942065.1 Acidobacteriota bacterium
TGTAAATTCCGGAACAAATTCTGTGCCTGCTGCTGTAGCTGTTTAACCCGCTGCTCCTCCTGTCGTACACCGGCCGCATCGTCTGCGGAGGAGTTCAAACTTTCCCGTTCTTGACGGGACCGCTCTGGATTCGCTGCCAGTGGGGTGGTCAAGAATTCCCGGCTCTGAAGGAATCGCAAACCATTCAACCGGGACGCTCGATGACCCACCACTTGCAGGACATGAGCCAGATCAGAGGGCCCCATCGGGCGATATGGGGTTTGCCCCGTAGGAGGGGTTGGTAATGCAACGAATCGATGACATCACCCTAGAGGATCTGAAGAGTGAGTTCGAGCGAATCAGCACTGGTGGCGACGGGACAGCTGGTCACAGAACGGTAAGGACCGTTAATCCAACGTTAACCGACTGCCATGAAACGAGCATCCCCCAAGACAGTGCACTACTAGACTCACCCGAGGCGAAACTACTGAGGCGGCTTCATCAACGATGGGGCTCCTGGGGAAAGGTGGGTGCCAAATTGGACTTGAACAAAGGGTTGGTGTGGATGGTGGCACAGGGAAAGATCCAGAGCCCCACCGTGAGCGCAAAGTTGAAAGGAAACCATCAGCAACTTTGGGACGAAGCAAGGTGATTGACTCTAACGCCCAGTCGGACATAATGACCTCCGAGGAGGTCGCTCAGTTTCTGCACAAGAGCCTTAGTTGGGTCTACAAAAATTGGCAGAAGCTGGGTGCCGTGAAGCTCGGGGGTTCTCTATTTTTCCCAAAAAAGGAGGATCTCTATGAGCGTTTATTCCAAAAAGGGCAAAGGGTGGAGATACGACTTCATGCTAAACGGAGTCCGATACACCAACGCCTGGTACAAAACAAAGGCCAAGGCCAAGCAGGCCGCAGTGGAAAAGAGAAAGGAGGTACTGGAACCACAGAAGGAAACTCCGACCCAAACCGACATGGGATTTTCGGAGTTAGTCAACAGGAGACTTGACCACATGAAAGCTTACAACTCGAAGGCACACTATGATGATTACCGTTACCGGTGCAGACCCTGGATCCAATTGTGGGGTGATCTTCAATGCAGTGAACTCACCGGAGAGATGATTCAGGCGTTCATTTTGAGAAGAAGTAAAGTCTCCGCGTACACCGCCAATAGGGACCTGGTGAGTCTTCGCTCCCTGTTCAATTTCGGCAAGAAAGAAGACGTGATCAATGTAAACCCGACTGAGGGGATCGATGTTCTTCCGGTTGATAAGAAACTCAGATACGTTCCACCTCTGGAGGACATTTTCAAGGTGATTGCTGCAGCGGATCCAGGCACTCAAGACTATCTGTGGGCCATCCGGGAGACTGTGGCTAGGGTCGGCGAAATCAATCGCCTCAGCTGGGATGAGGTGGACCTTAACGAAAGATCCCTGGTTCTGTATACCCGCAAGAAAAAGGGTGGTGATCTAACTCCCAGGAAGATCCCTATGACTGAACACCTTTTCAAGATTCTTTCACGGCGATATGTGCAGAAAGACAAGAGGATGCCTTGGGTTTTCTGGCACAGCTACACCAGCAGGGCAACAGGTGAAAAGAGTCGAGGACCTTATGGAAGACGAAAGAGGCTGATGCAGGGACTGTGTAAGAAGGCTGAGGTCAAATATTTCAACTTCCATGCGCTTCGACACTCAGGAGCATCGGTGATGGACAACAGCGGTGTCCCTATTGGAAGCATCCAGCGTATCCTGGGGCACGAGAACCGGTCTACCACCGAGAAGTACCTGCAAAGTATCGGGGATTCGGAACGTCAAGCCATGTCGGTTTTCGAGGAAGCCAGCAGAAATTCACACACGGATTCACACACAGACGTGATGAGAAGAATAGGACAGGATGCCTAAACCGTTGAAAATACTGGTCGGGGCGAGAGGATTTGAACCTCCGACCCCCTGAACCCCATTCAGGTGCGCTACCAGGCTACGCCACGCCCCGACCTACTGGTCTTCGACGACTTGCGGCAGGAAGTACCGCAGGCCGTGAATCATCAGGTCTGAGATTCTAGCACGTCTGTCGGCCCTCTCAAAAGCGGCAGTGATGTCCTTCCAGCCACAATCCTCCCTCCTGACTGTGAACAGGGGAACCCCTTAGACCGGACACATGGGAACAGAGAGCACCGTAGGCATTAGCATTACATTTGCATTGCTTGCATTTCATCTTTTGTGGTATGTTGTTTCTTGATTACCTCTTATCCTCTAGAAGCGCCTTTGCTGGCTTCGGTCAGCAAGGGCCGCTTCGATCCTCCTCGTCCCTTACCCGTAGATTCTTGTGATAACGTACCTTGGCAACCGGTAAAATGAACGATCCTCAAACCTCCCTCAGCCAGCAACTCCTGCACCTCAAAAAGAAAACCTCCTGGAGCTGGGAAACGATGTGCCGCCAGTTCCACCAAGTAATGGGGAAAGCAGGGCCATCCAACACCACCCTGTTTCGATATGCGTCCAACAAGATCAAGCGACCCAACCCGGTCGTCGAGAAGTATGTACAGGATGCCATCCACAAGACAGAAATTGAGTTGGCTCAACAGGGGTTAGCAGAAAGTGAGCGACATCGGAAGCGTGCCGAGCATGAGTTGCAGGGGATTGAAACCCGCTTCCGAAGTTTAGTAGAGAACGCACAAGACGTTGTCTACCGTTACCG
>JAPYTY010000372.1 GCA_029942065.1 Acidobacteriota bacterium
CCCGGAGGGAAAAGCCTTCTGATTGATCCCTGGCTTCAGGCCTGTCCGGGCCAGCATAAGCAGATCGATTCCCTGGATACCATGCTCCTTACCCACGCTCATTTCGATCATATCCAGGATGCCGTTGTACTGGCCAAGGCACACCAGCCCCAGATAGGATGCATCTTCGAGCTCGGCAACTGGCTGGAGCGAAAAGGTGCCCAGAATGTGAATTCCATGAACAAGGGGGGGACCCAGCAAATCAATGATGTTCGGGTCACCATGGTGGACGCCCGTCACAGCTGCGGCATCTTAGAGGATGACGGGTCGATCAGCTATGGAGGGACGGCAGCCGGTTACGTGGTGGAATTCGAAAATGGCTTTCGGCTCTATCACGCAGGGGATACCGCTGTTTTCGGTGACATGAAGATTATTGCCGAACTCTACCAGCCGGAACTGCTCCTGCTTCCAATTGGCGACCTGTATACTATGAGTCCCAAAGAGGCCGCCTATGCCTGCCGATTGATGGATGCGAAAAAGGTCATCCCCATGCACTTCGAGACCTTTCCACCGCTCGATGGGACACCCCGGGAACTGCAGGAACTGACCCGGGACCTGGGGACAGAGATCATCGAGATACAGCCCGGAGAAACGTTGAGGTAGGAGCGCTGGTCTTCGACCAGCGCGTTCCACGTTCCACGTTCCACGTTCCACGTTCCAGGTTCCACGTTCCAGAGAAAAAGTGTAGGGGCGCACTGAGTGCGCCCACAGCAAGGTCGTGCGGATTTCACCACAGAGACACAGAGAAGAAAAATTCAGTTTGTGTCTTATCTCTTCCATCTCAGTAAACACAGTAGGGGTGTTTCCGGAGGGTGCACGGCCGATTTCCTACTCCCCCAGGGTTTCTGCCAACCTTCCGAGCGACCACCCTGCCAGGGTCTCCACAACCAGGTCGGCTTCGGACAATCTTGCCGGTGGGTAGGTCGTCGACAGGGCGACGCACTTCAGGCCCGCCTGGTGGGCGGAGTCAACGCCCCGATAGGAGTCCTCGATCACGATGACCTGATCGGGCTCGAGGCTCGGATCCATCTTTTGCAGTCCTTCCAGGGCCGTGAGAAAGGCTTCAGGGTGGGGCTTGCCCTGCTCGACATCGGAGGCGGCGATGATCGGAGAGAATCGCTGCCGCAGCTGCAGCTGATCCAGGATGAATTCGATTTCCTGGCGAGCCGCGCCGGAGGCGATCGCCAGAGCGACCGCAGCAGGAAGGCCGTTAACGAAGGCAATCGAGGAGGGAATGGTGGGAGCCTGTTCTCCGATGGCCGAAAAATAATGGCGAGACTTCACCTGGATGAGCCTTTCGATGTCCGTGCTCGAGCTGGATCGTTCCTGATCCTTCAGGAAGTGAAAAAAGAGGTTGTGATCATCGTAGGGGAGGTACTTTTCACAGTAATCCTCCCAGTCCAGATCGAGACCCTCCTCCTGAATGGTCTGCTGGAAGGCGCGGAAGTGAACCGGCTCGTCATCCACCAGGACTCCGTTGAAGTCAAAAATGACAGCTCGAATTTCCATGAGAAGGACCGTTTATATCATGGATTGACAATCAACAACGGTCTTGCTGAAATGGGCTCATGCCGGCAGAGATCCTCGAGCGGAAGATTTTGGAACAGCACAGCGCCGTTCGGGAGGCTGTCGGGTTTTTGGATCTGAACGACCGGGGAAAGATCGAGATGACCGGGCCGGACCGGATCACCTTCCTGCATGCGATGATCAGCAATGATGTGGCGGAGTTGGCGGAACTGGACGGGAGATACGGGACGTTTTTAACGGACCGGGGCAAGATGGTCTCCGACTTTTTCTATTACAAACTGCCCGAGACCGTCCTGATCGATGTTGTTCACGACCTGCTTCCCGTGATGAAGGAATCGCTGGAAAAGTACATCGTCATGGATGAGGTGGAGCTGGAAGATATCTCAGCCCGGACGGAGCATTTCTCCCTGCAGGGGCCCAAGAGTTCCGATCTGGTCGAGAAGCTTTTCGGAAAGGCCATTCCCGGCCAGCCCTACGAAGTGAGGGAAGTGGATTGGGAAGGGGATCCTGTGTGGTTGATCGCGAAGCCGGATTTGGCAGAGTCGGGCTGTGAAATGATTTTTCCAGGGGCCATCGCAGACGGCTTTAAAAAGGCCATCCTGGAGGAAGGAGCTGCCCTGGGTGTGGCCGAAATTTCCGGGGAAGCGCACAATATCCTTCGTCTGGAAGCGGCCATTCCATGGTTTGGCCGGGACATGGATGAAAATCGCTACCCCATGGAGGCTCGGCTGAAGACGGCCATCAGCTTGACCAAGGGTTGCTCCCTGGGCCAGGAGGTGGTTTCCAAGGCCACCCACGTCGGGGGTGTCAGCAATCTCCTGATGGGACTGAAACTCGACGGGACGGATGTGCCGGCAAAAGATGCCGGCATCCTCGGTAATGATGGGACCCGGATTGGAGCCATCACCAGTGCCGTGTTTTCCCCTCGGTTCGAGTGTCCGATCGCCCTGGGTTATCTCAAGAGCAAGTTCGCCCTGACGGGTGAGTTCTGTCAGGTGGAAGGTGCCCCGGGTGAAACATCCAGGGCCGAAATCGTCGAGAAGTTTGTGTAAGAGCGGCCTCACTCCGTTCGGCCGCGTTCCACGTTCCAGGTTCCACGTTCCA
>JAPYTY010000373.1 GCA_029942065.1 Acidobacteriota bacterium
AGCGTAAAGGGGCAGCGGTTCCCCCAGGGCCTGGTAGAGCAAAACGTGTTTGCCGGTGTTGGGAAGGTGATCGGCTCCCCGTACCACATGGGAAATTTTCATCTGGCTGTCATCGGCCACCACCGAGAGGTGATAGGTGGAGGTATCGTCGGAGCGCAGAATGACAAAATCCTCGATGTTTTTCGCCTCTACCTGGATCTCGCCGTAGACCAGATCCTTGAAGCGGACCACCTCATCTTCTGGAACCCGGAAGCGCACGGCAAAGGGAACTCCGGCTTCGAGACGGGATTGGCTCTCATCATCGGAGAGCTGCCGGCAGCTTCCATCGTACTGCCAGTCTCTTCCTTCGTGGGGGGCCTGAGCCTTTTTTTGCTCGAGGAGCTGCGGAGAGCAGAAGCAGCGATAGGCATGATTCGTCTCCATCAGCTGTTGTCCCACCTGGCGGTAACTGTCGAGTCGCTGGGATTGGTAGTAAGGTCCTTCATCCCAGTCCATTTTCAGCCACCGGAGCCCCTCCAGGATGCCGTCAACCATTTCCGATGTGGAGCGCTCGACATCGGTGTCTTCAATTCGAAGAACAAACACACCGCCCATCTGGCGGGCGAATAGCCAGTTGAAAAGAGCGGTTCGAGCGCCTCCGACATGCAAGTATCCGGTTGGGCTGGGAGCAAATCTTACTCTTACATCCATCATTCAGATCGTATTATGCATAATGCGGGCTGAACTAGGGTAAATCGATGAGCAGGATCTCGCTGGTTGCCTGAGCCGCCAGAGGGAGGACCTTTTCTTCTGTGATCTTGGAGCTATCGCCGGTCTTCAAGGTGTGTTCGCCTACCTGAATGCTTCCACTCATGACGAAAAAGTAAGTTTGGCGTTCGGAGCTGGTTTCAAACACGAGTTTGTCCTGGGTCCGGATCCGACCGACATAAAGGGTGATGTCCTGATGAATCTTGAGGGCCCCGGGGTGGTCCATTCCCGAGACGATGGGCAATAGGGTCCCCTCTCGCTGCTTCCTGGTGAAAATCTGTTGCTCATACCCCGGTTCCAGAGCGGCCACGGCCGGGACAAACCACATCTGTAGGAGGTGAACAATTTTCTTTTTAGAGGCGTTGTACTCGGAGTGCTGGATGCCGGAGCCGGCCGACATGCGCTGCACCTCCCCCGGTCCAATGGTTCCGATCCCGCCGGTGCTGTCCTTGTGTTCAAGATGACCGTCGATCACATAGGTGACAATCTCCATCTCTTGATGGGGATGGGTGGGGAACCCCGCCCCCGGTTGAATGGTATCGTTGTTGAAGACGCGAAGCGGTCCGAACTGGACGTGGCGAGGGTCATAGTATTGGTCAAACGAAAAGTGCCAGTAGGCGGAGAGCCACTTGTTTTGAAAAAAATAGCGATCCTGGCTTCTTACCGTCGAATACATAGCAGGCAACTCACTCCGTTAGGGCAGGAGTATATAAGAAAATCAGTCGGAGGCTGTTATCATTCCGCTGCGCTGGAGGAAAGGGCGCTCTGCTACACCATGTCGTTGCTGCCAGCCGGTCATTGATCGATGCAAATTGTAATACTCGCGGTCCTGGCACTGGTTGCCTTTGCCGCGAATTCTCTGCTGTGTCGAATGGCCCTAGGCACAGAGATCATTGACCCGGTCTCCTTTTCCACCCTTCGCCTGTTAAGCGGTGCGACGATTCTGGTCCCCCTGTCGCAACTGACGGCCGAGCCTCGACCGCCTGCCGGGAGTATCGGCTCCTGGGGTTCGGCCCTGGCGCTTTTCGGATACGCCATGGCCTTCTCTCTGGCTTACGGTTCTCTGGATACGGGGATGGGCGCACTGATCCTGTTTGGCACGGTACAGGCGACGATGATCGGTGTGGGGACTCAAGTCGGGTGAACGGCCCCACCTGGTCGAGTGGATGGGATTGGGAGTGGCCCTGGCTGGACTCATCTACCTCGTTTTCCCTGGAATCAGCGCACCCCATCCGCTGGGAGCACTGCTCATGTTTCTTGCCGGGATCGCCTGGGGAGTTTATTCCCTGCGTGGAAAGGGCACGGCTACACCGGTGTTGGCAACTACAGGCAACTTCGTTCGAACCGTCCCCATGGCCGCCGTTGCCAGTCTTTCGGTCCTGTCCTGGAGCCACCTTGAATGGGGCGGTGTCCTGCTGGCCGTTGCCTCCGGGGCCCTGACTTCGGGGCTGGGGTACATCCTCTGGTACCGGGCCTTGCAGGACCTGAGCACCACTCGTGCGGCCATTGTGCAGCTGTTTGTGCCGGTGCTGGCCGCCTTCGGCGGCGTGGTATTGCTGGCCGAGCAGGTTTCGTTCAGGCTGGTGGTCGCCAGCATTCTGATCCTGGGAGGCGTGGCGATGGCTATAGCCCGCAATTCTCACACCCGATCTACTGCATCGGCGCCATGATCCTTCCTGACCGTGTTGCACTCGTTCGGCCTCCTCAGCGTACCGTACAGTACGCTTCCGGGGGCCTCCTCTCGTGCGCCTTGTCAGGCCGGCCCTGCCGCTGCTTCGTGACGACCTGGTGAGAGAGATGCGGGCTGCTGATGCGTGGGCGGACGGCAGGGACATGAGGACTTCACCTGGAAGACACACTTGTGCCCCATCAGCGAAAGTGGGACACCTGAGGACCGAAAGTTAAGAGAGAGTT
>JAPYTY010000374.1 GCA_029942065.1 Acidobacteriota bacterium
TAAAAAGGAAGGATCCTTGATGAAAATGATGAGGGAACTACTACTTGTATTGACCCTTCTGACGATTTCCGGCGGGATGCTCTGGGCCGTCCAGGGCCTTCCGGCACCGGACGATGTGGCGGCTGCACCGGCTGACGCCGAAAGGACCGCATCGGGGTTGGCATCCCGGGTGCTGGTCGAGGGAACCGGGACCGAACACCCCACAGCCACCAGCACCGTCACGGTACACTACACGGGCTGGACGACCGACGGTGAAATGTTTGACAGTTCGGTGGAGCGTGGAAGTACGGCCACATTTCCGCTGAACCGGGTGATCCCGGGCTGGACCGAGGGGTTGCAGTTAATGGTTGTGGGGGAGAAGCGTCGATTCTGGATTCCGGCAGACCTGGCCTACGGTGAGAGCGGCAGAGTGGCGGGCATGCTGGTCTTCGACGTGGAACTGTTCGAGTTCCAGTAGTCCCTGGTATCGCCTTTTTGTCTTCCCTCCTGGGTTCTTGTTTCCTGGATCCGATCCAGAAAGTTGGAAAAATCGTGAGAGGGGCAGGGAAGTGGGGTGGAGTTTGACCCGTTTTCTCGATCCGAGAAACAGCTTTTTCACCCGAGTCTCTACTTCAAAACCGCACCGGTTTGGCTCGCTGTTTTGTGCCATTGTATAGTCGTTAGGGTCGGATAATACTTGATCCGGGCTAGAGGGAAACTCTCACCTTTACACCGCATACCGATGTTGGAAAGCGACTCGTCTGAGGTGATTTCAACCAGGCGCCACCCGATGCTCAGTCGACGAAATCTGATCGTATTTCTGAGGCGGAATAGATCAGCCGCGACACCCCGGCCAGTCGTGCCGCTTCGACCACACTCATCGTCCCTTCGACGTTGGATCGATAATAGTCAAGAGGGTTCTGAATCGAGGGAACGATGTCGGCCAGAGCCGTCAGGTGGAACACCCACTCGACGTCTTCGAACAGGGGCCGCACTGCATCATGATTCTCTATCGCCTGTTCATGGACCTGCAAACGGTGATCGCCGTCAAGATGGGACAGGTTCTCGGTTCGCCCGGTAGAGAAGTTGTCGATGACCGTCACGGTGTGGCCTGACGCCAGAAGGTACTCAACCAGGTGGCTTCCGATGAAGCCTGCTCCGCCCGTCACCAAACACCGTTGCCCCGGATTTGTCTCCGCCATAAGAAAGCTCAAAAACCGTGACGGCAGGGTGCATCCGCCGAAGCTGACAGTCGTTAATTGAGGCGGTACCCTTCACGCCAATAAGCCCCAAAAAACAGTGTTTTGGGACTCTCCCTCCACTATGAAACGGGGGAAGCCCTGTCGGTTAATTGTAGCTTGTAGAAGATTTGAGGGTCAAAAAACCGGTAATGGAACTGCCTGCCTGTTCCAGGTGCAAACCAGAGAGGTTACCGACAACATGCAGTCTTTCTTTCGGAAAACCCTTTCAAAGACACCCGTCAGAGGGCTGAAGGTCGGGACAGCACCTCAACTTATGGCCCAGGTTTTCCCAATTGCATTCACTTCTTCCAGGCATTACTCTACTACCGGAAAAGGGATGATGATTCTTTTTAATGCCCGAGGGAGGAAGCTATGAAAAAGGGGGTCCCATGTTTTGCAGCAGTCTATTTTTTTCTGAGTTCAGGGATATTTTTCGCTCAAGGAAATGCGGACACGATTCTATACAACGGAAAGGTTTTGACTGTTGATGCCCGGTTCAGCGTTGCCGAAGCGGTGGCCGTTCGCAACGACCGGATCGCGGCTGTCGGGAGCAGCGGCGATGTCCTGAAGCTGGCCGGACCCAACACGCTCCGGATTGATCTGGAAGGGAAGACGGTGACGCCGGGTCTGATCCATACCCATGTCCACATGGAATCTCCCGGGCGTTACGGAAGGGGTCTGCCCGCTGCCGAGAGCAAACGCTATCCTCTGAACTTCCGAGTGGTGAAAACCAAAGAGGATGTTATCAAGCAGGTCCGGGACACCATTGCTGCCTTTGACTTCGAGCCGGGTGAGTGGATCCAGTTCTCCACCAACCCGAGTGGAGAGCATGCCCGGTTGCTGTATGACGAGCTGAACCGGTGGGAACTGGACAAGGCCGCTCCCGACAATCCGATTTTTTTCTCTCTGGGTGTGCCGATACTGAACATGGTACTGGTCAACAGCAAGGCCATCGAGGCCTTGTGGGCCAAGCATGGAGACTTCATTGAAACCTACGGGCGTTACTGGGTTGATGAAATGGGCCGGCCGGACGGTCATCTGGAGGCCCCGGCCGCCCGGGTCATCGTTCAGGAATTTGGGCCGGAGCCGGACGTCGAAGTCATGGCCCCACTCTACCGCATGGGCCTCGAGGAACGAGCCGCCGTGGGGAACACGACGATTTCAGGAGGACTGCACGGCTTCTCGGTGGATGTCTACAAGTGGCTGGACCAGCAAGGCGAAATGCCAGTTCGGTATGGCTACGGGGTCAGCTGGACCTTTGGGATTCCGGATGCGGACAACACCCAGTTTGAGATGGGCTCCGGCACCGATACGGTCTGGATCACTTCGATGAGTGCCCGGGGAGTCGATGGGGCGGGTTCCAGAATGTGCATTTCACTGGATCGGGATTCCGAAGCGGTGGCCACGTCCCCAGCAGATATCGTTGTCGCCATCGCCAT
>JAPYTY010000375.1 GCA_029942065.1 Acidobacteriota bacterium
GTCTTGAACCCCAGATCGAAGTCGTGGAGGAGACCCACACCATCACCGACGGAAAACGGAGTATTGAACTCCTGCACGTTCCCAACCCTCATGCCAACGGATATCTGGCCATCTATCTGCCCAAAGAGCGTCTCCTTTTCGAAAGCGACCTGTTTCAGATTCAAGGAGATCGCTGGCAGGTGGTCATGGATACCACGCCCCGTGTTCCCGAAGAAGGAAAGGCCCTGTACGAGGTCGTCACCCAAGCAGGTTGGAGGCCCCAGCAGATCGTTCCGGGACACGGCATTCTACTACCGTGGAAACTCCTGGCTGACACGGTTAAAGCGAGTGACTAGCAGGAATGATTCCCCCCAATCCGGGCTTGGCCCGGATTGGACCCTTCTTAGAGGAGGAGGTCTCCCTTGGCACAGCAAGTAAATTATGACCTGGTCATCGTGGGCGGCGGCATGGCGGGTTGTATTCTGGCCGCACGCATTGCTGAACACGGGAGACACCCCCGAAGCGGAGAGAAGCTTCGTATCGCACTGCTGGAGGCCGGCCCCTATCTCAAGGGAGCACCCCGGCCCGGCTATGGCATCCCATCACGGCGCCAACTCTTCACCAACGTCTCCCATGAATTCTCCGAGAACAACCGATACTCGATGCCCGGAGGTGCCAGGATTTTAGGGGGCAGCTCCATGCACTACGGCGCTCAGGCCTTCCCCCCCTTTCCAGCTGACTACGGCAACTGGGTCAGTGCCACGGGTGTGGATTGGACCATCGGCAATCTAAGGAAGGCCGCTGAGGAAGTACGCCAGGTGTTCAATGTTCACTCGGATCCCGAGGAAATTATCAGCGAGGGACAAAGAAGGTTCCGAAACGCGGCTCGCTCATTGGGTTATCAGGTACGGCCCCTGGAAGGAGCCAAGAAGAACTGTATCCGCAGCGGCTTTTGCAACGCAGCCAACATGTGCAAGTACGACGCCAAGATGAGTTCGCTGCTCACCCACGTTCCCGCCGCCGAAGAACACGGCGTGGAAATCATCCCGGACACGATGGTTGAAAAAATTTTGTTCAACGGAAAAAAAGCGACCGGAGTGATGTGCCGTCAGGGGACTCAGCAAACACTTTTTGAGGGCGACAAGATCATCCTCTCCGGGGGCACCGTTCAGACCCCACTCCTGCTCTGGAAATCAGGTTTCGGGTCTGCAGACAGGCTGGGCAGCAACACCCTGATCAACAATCCCAACGTGGGCCGACACGCCCATGCCCATCTCGGCCTGTTCCTGAGATCTCTGTTTCCCGATCCCATCAAAGAAGGGGATCGAGGATGGAACGCGGGAACCTTTGTCATTTCCGATATCAAGCCCAATTCCCATGACCGCCTCCTGATCCAGGATAGTGGGATGGGGGGTCAGGAATCGCCCAGCCAGACAGCCCTCAGTGAGTTCGCTCCGGAGTTCGGACCCGAGCACAAGACCTTCATGAAATCGGCTGCGAAACGGATGGGAAGAACCTCGATCTGGATCGTCCCGGGGGAACTGGAAGGAACCCTGGACGAAGCCGGCAATATTGTTTACCCGGAAGCCAACCCCACCGAACTGGGCCGGGTCAGAGAAGGAGTCGAAAGAGCCACGGAGATCATGAAAAAGATGGGGGCCACCCGGGTGACCCCGATCGGCAGGGCCATGAGAGGCCTTTTTCACCCTCACGCACTGGGGACCTGCCGAGCAGGTACGGATCCCAGAACGTCGGTGACCGATCCCCACTTTCGCGCCCACGATGCCGACAATCTTTTCATTTGCGATGGGAGCGTGATTCCCCGGACGGGCACCGGAAACTCGGGCATGGTGGTTGCGACGGTTGCTACCTTTGCCGCCCAACGGATGGTTCAGGATCATTTCAGTTGAACCCTGCTCCCGGGTTCGCCGGGAAGGATTCTGATTGTGGTAAGATCACCCTTCATTTACAACTAATTGAGGAGGAAAACGTGACAAAACTGGGAGTGTTTGTATTTGTCCTGCTGGGAGCCACAGTCCTCTCAGCACACCCGCATTTCAATAAAGAACTCACCGCCTATTTGCCGGGCAACGTGGAAGCTACCATCACCTATCAGACGGTTCCGGCCAATGAGGAGCACACCCAAAACGCTCCGAATGGCTCCTTCGTCACTCCCAACTCACCTCTTCTTACCTTATCGGGAGACCTGATGGCAGGATCGTTGTCGATTCCGGCCGGGGAATACATCGTTGGTGTCATAAAGAACAGCTCCAGCGACTGGACGCTGGCGCTTTATCCCGGAAAACTGGGTCGCGGTGAGACGCCGGAGGACTCCGACCTGATCAAGCTGGACTCCATGTTTTTTACGGTCTCCGAACCGGTCGAGCACCTGACTCTCGATTTCACTCCGGGTCATGGAAGACATGAAGGTAAAGCCGTGCTGGCGATCCATTTCGGCACCCTGGCTTTGCACGGTTCTCTGAGCTAGGCCAAGCGCGCTTCGCGTGGAAAATACTGCCGTGAATCGGCTCACGGCAGTGACAAATCCGAAATCCCAAATCCGAAATCCTGATTGGAATCAGGTTCGAGTTTGGGACTTCGGATTTCGGGTTTTCGGCTCCTTGTAGCGGCCGCTCTAGGCGCGGCCCTCCGGAATCGGCGCACTGAGG
>JAPYTY010000376.1 GCA_029942065.1 Acidobacteriota bacterium
GCCGTTGATATAGCTGCGATGCGAATTGCGCGAAATTCGCATCGCATTCTCCTGGCTGAAAGTGGTGAGCTGATCCTGGATCCGCTGATTTTCCTGATCCATCCAATCGAAACCGCCCGCCAGCAGCACGATGACCAGCGCCAGCAACCCCCACCTTCGGTACTCGTTGAACTTGATTCGAAACACTTCTCTACTCTCCTTGTCCCCCCTATCCTCGGGGGGAAAAAATCATACGAGCTACTAAGGATGCCAAAACGATGAAAAGAGTTTCATGAAAGCCATGTACAAGGGGCCTGCATTCAGGTAATAATTACCTGCTCAATGGAATAAAACATTGTTTTTCAGTCAGTTAAAGGACCTCTCTTAGAAGGAAAAGGAGGTTCTTTTCTTTGCAGCAGGACCCATCCGGATGCCCGTTTGAGCCCGCATTATGCACAGGTTCTCTTCGTTTCTCAGATGAAGACGAGCGGCGATGCAGTAGAGAATTTCTGCATAATGCGGGTTAAAAAAACGAGATCACTTCCCGGGTCCAGGCGTGATGGCGGACATGAAGATCATGTTTCCCGCTCTGACCAGATGGGTGTAAGAGGTGGGCTGGGTGGATCCCGGGGGATTGGCTCTTTCAATTTGCTGAGAGCTTGCCGTGGCTGCTGGTTCACCTTTCGCAGGGTGCAGGCCGAGACTCGTGAAAAAAATGAGACTGAATACCAGGGGAAAGGTGTGCCGCATAAGTGTACTCCTTTTTTCTTTGAGCCACCGAGGCCTCAGTGTCGGCAAGAAAAGGTGTGGGGCACAGAAGAAAGCGATCAGCAGGGGACCAGGTGGGATCCCCTGCTGATCTGGGTGGACTAGGCGTTGAACCGCTCTTCGGCCACTTCCCAGTTCACGACATTCCACCAACCGCTGATGTAGTCAGGCCGACGGTTCTGGTAGTTGAGATAGTATGCATGCTCCCAGACATCCAGGCCGAAAATGGGAACCTTCCCCTCCATGAGGGGACTGTCCTGGTTGGCCGTGGAAATGATCTCCAGGTCCTTCAACAGCCAGGCCCAGCCGGAACCAAAGCGTCCCATACCAGCCCCGGAAAACTTCTCCTTGAACTGATCAAATCCGCCATATTTTGAATTGATCGCCTCCCCCAGACTGCCGACCGGATCTCCTCCCTTTCCAGCTCCCATGATCTGCCAGAACTGGGAATGGTTGGCATGGCCGCCGCCGTTGTTTCTCACGGCTGTTCTGATGTTCTCCGGCACCGCTGCACAATTGTCGGCAATCAGTTCCTCCACGCTCAAGCCGGCCACATCCGGTGCCGACTCCAGAGCCTTGTTGAGATTGGCTACATAGGCAGCGTGGTGCTTGCCGTGGTGGATCTCCATGGTGGTCTGGTCAATCGAGGGTTCCAGAGCATCATGGGCATAAGGCAAATCAGGAAGTGTGAATGACATTAGAGGCCTCCTTTAAATTCTTTAGTGATTCTTTTTGGTTTCTTCAGCGGTTCAGCGTAATGAGGTGCGGTCCTCGTTTTGGCACCCCCGCATAATGAACATATCAGGCTCGAAGCACTTCGGCAACCGCTTTGGTGGATGCGCGCAGAATTTGATCTGGGAGAGAAAACCTACCCGATTTCATCTGAAAGGAGGTCCGTCAGTGCGACGCTGAAAGCGGAATAGGCGGACTCGTCGAAAAGGACGAAGCGGACCCACTCCGGTTTCCCCGTTTCCTTTAAAAAGGCCATGACGGTGGAAAGGGCACACCGGGCAGCCAGATCAAAGGGATAACGATAGGCCCCGGTCGAAAGGGAAGGAAAAGCCGCACTGGAGCAGCCATTTTCGATGACCACTTCAAGACTTCGTCGATAGGCGCTGGCTAGCTGCTCTTCTTCCCGGCCCTGCCCCCCGCCCCAGACCGGTCCCACCGTATGAACGACGTATCGGGCAGCCAGTTGACCGGCTCCGCTGATGACCGCTTCGCCGGTGGGGCACCCTCGAGGATACTTCTGGCGGGTTTCCTCCATAATGGCGGGTCCCCCGCCGCGATGAATGGCCCCGTCAACACCGCCGCCGCCGGCCAGCTGGTTGTTGGCGGCATTGACGACGACGTCCATTTTCTGGAGGGCGATATCTCCAATGACCAGTTCCAGGGTCGACCCGGCGATCCTGACTTTCATTCCCTCTGCGCTCTGCAAACATCACCTCTAGCCCGGATGGTGCATGTTTCTTGTTTACTGATCCAACAAATGGGCCACCACGGCCACGTCATTGGTGGGAAGCTGGCAGACATAATTCTCACAGATGTAAGCCGTGGCCTTGCCGTCCACACGGCTCAGCGTCTCCAGAATCTCCAGACCGGGTGCCAGACGTTTTTGAACCGGCCCTCGGTCGGCCAGAAGGACAATTTTGTTGGGGAGGAACCGCTTGTGCACCTCACGAAGAATGGCCTGGGTGTCGGGAGCGTCCTTATCACCGGCTATCAGGATCTGTTTGGGCTGATCCAGGTAGAAGTCCACCGCCACCATCATCTGGGGCATGGAAGGGGGAGACGCCATGAGTCGGCTTTGAAAGGCCTGCAAGGTCCGCTCTGCCATCCGGGCCCACTCCTGGTTCCCGGACATCTGGGAGAGGCGGAGAAGGTTCAAGACCAC
>JAPYTY010000377.1:0-1066 GCA_029942065.1 Acidobacteriota bacterium
GGTGTGAGCCGTGTGGATCTCCCCCGTTTCCGGATCGATCATCTGTTCGGCATTCCCATGATCCGAGGTGACCATCATCACCCCGCCCGCCTCCTGGACCTTCCGGTGAATCCGACCCATACACGCATCCACCACCTCCACGCCTTTGACGGTGGCTTCCAGGACTCCCGTGTGGCCGACCATGTCGGCATTGGCAAAATTCAAGATGACGGTCTGGTAACAAGCCCGATCAATTTCATGCAAGAGCTGTTCGGTGATCTTGAAGGCGCTCATCTCGGGCCTCAGGTCGTAAGTGGCCACATGAGGGGAGGGCATCAGGACGCGCTCTTCACCTTCAAACGGGTCTTCCTCGCCGCAATTGAAGAAGTAGGTGACATGAGCATATTTCTCCGTTTCGGCCAGGCGAAGATTACTAATCTGGTACTGGCTCATCAGCTTAACGAAACTCCGTTCCAATCGCATGGGGGAAAAGGCCCTGGGAAAGGTGAAACTCCTGTCATACTCGGTCATGGTAAGGAAGTGCCGGACCAGATGCTCAGGGCGCTGGAAATGAGGAAACTCCTTGACGGCAAGGGCTCGAGCCAACTGCCGGGCCCGGTCAGCCCGGAAATTGAAAAATATGACCGCGTCTTCCTTTTGAAGCGTACCCACCGGCTTCCCCTCTTTATTCACGACGCCAAAAGGCACGACAAATTCATCGGTGACACCCTCCCGGTAAGAACAGCGAATCCCTTCCAGCGGGTCCACGAAGCTCTTTTCGCAGCCGCCCTCCACAATGACCCGATAGGCCCTCTCGGTTCTGTCCCACCGCTTGTCCCGATCCATGGCAAAGTAGCGGCCTCCAACCGAAGCGATACGCCCGACACCGATCTTTTCAGTCTCCCTTTCGATTTTCCGCAGGTACCTTTCCCCTCCTCGGGTAGCAGTATCGCGGCCATCGGTAAAGCCATGGATGAAAACCTCTTGTATCCCTTCCTTTTTGGCAAACCTCAGGAGGGCAAAAAGGTGATCGAGATGGCTGTGAACGCCACCATCGGAAATCAGCCCCATCAGATGCAGAGCTCCC
>JAPYTY010000377.1:1076-2633 GCA_029942065.1 Acidobacteriota bacterium
GTCCTGATCCACGACCCGGCCCGCACCGATATTGAAATGGCCGACTTCGCTGTTTCCCATCAGTCCCTCGGGAAGACCCACCCGTGTTCCGCTTGCCTCGAGAGGAACCCAGGGGTAGCGAGAAAGGAAATCCTCAAAAGTGGGCAGCTGCGCCTGGGCAATGGCATTGCCCTCTTTGAGGTCACTGAGGCCCCAGCCGTCCAGAACTGCCAGTACGAGTATCGGTGGCCTTGACACAGTTGGGATTATACAGAAGACAGAAGGTGTGGGGGGGGAGAGAGAAGAGAGAAGCGCGCTTAGCGCCCTTACCCGGATTATGCATAAATTGTCTACTCCAGTGCCACAATCATCCGCGCTGACTGCGTTGTGCTTCCTTGAGCTCCTCGGCGTACTGCAAGAGTACGCCTGCGGCACTTCGTGACGAAAACCTATGCATAATCCGGGTTTGAGAAACTCCTCGCTAACGCTCGGAGTGGAGAAACGCTCCACTGACGTTCGGTGTGGAGACGGGTCGAGCCTTGAATTGCGGGCTGAATTCGGATTTGGGACTTCGGAATTATCTCCTGAACCGCGAAGGGCTTGCAGGGGCGCACGGCCGTGCGCCCCTGCAACAGGTTGCAAGATTTTGCCGAATTGGAACGTGCACCGCGCTGGTCGAAGACCAGCGGCCAGCAAGGGTCGGGGCTTGAATTTCGGGCTGGACTCGGATTGGGGATTTCGGATTTTCTGTCAGAAGCTAAAGGATTTCAGTTGAGCAGCCAGGGTGCTCAACTGAAATCCTTTAGCTTCGCATATTTGGCAGTCGCACCCAGGTCTTCTTCGATGCGAAGCAATTGATTGTATTTACAAACCCGATCGGTACGACAGACGGAACCAGTCTTGATCTGACCCGCATTGGTGGCCACGGCCAGATCGGCAATGAAAGAATCTTCTGTCTCTCCGGATCGGTGAGAGATGACATTGGTGTAGCCATTCGCATGAGCCAACTCCACAGTTCCCAAGGTTTCCGTCAAAGTGCCAATTTGATTGAGTTTTATCAGAATGGAGTTAGCTGCTCCCTCGTCGACCCCCTTTTGCAACCTGTCCGGATTGGTTACAAAAAGATCATCTCCCACTAACTGCACGCGCTTGCCCAAAGCCTGGGTCAGTTGCCTCCAGCCTTCCCAGTCATTTTGAGCAAGTCCGTCCTCAATTGAGTAGACGGGATATCGGCCAATCCAGTCTTCGTAGAGTCGGATCATCTCCTCAACATCCTTTTTCCCGCCACCCGATTTGGCAAAATCATACCTCCCGTCGCTTTGGTAAAACTCGCTGGCGGCCACATCCAGAGCCAACCAGATGTCTTCTCCGGGGCGGTAACCGGCCCTCTCGATGGCCTCGAGGAGCAACTCAGCAGCTTCCTGGTTGGAATTGAGGTTGGGCGCAAATCCTCCCTCGTCTCCAACAAAGGTGCGATGCCCCTGGTCCTTCAGGACCTGCTTCAAATGATGGAAGGTCTCGACTCCCATACGGATAGCCTGAGAAAAGGACTCCGCCCGCCTGGGAATGATCATGAAC
>JAPYTY010000378.1 GCA_029942065.1 Acidobacteriota bacterium
TTCCAAGAGTGTTCTGCCACCAATGCTTGCGCACTTTCAATGGTTCCAATACTTCCAGGCTAAGAAAAAAACCAGCGACTGCCAGAACAACGGTGGCGCAAACGGCCCAAAGGTACCTCTTCCTAGACGCCTGACCGAAGCTAATGACAACAAACAAAGCGATGGAAACACTGGCGCCTAGAAGAGCTGTCCTGGTGCTGGTTAGCAGAATACCAACGATCGCAAGAAGGATGCAGGAAGCAAACACGTATCTGGCCGTACGCTGCTTGGTCATAAAACCGGAGAGAAGCAGCGGAATGCTCATTACCAGAACTGCGGCAAATTCGTTGGGATTGCCAAAAAAAGAGAAAATCCGTATGCCCAGGCCTCTGCTTCCGAAGACGTTCACAACAGGAAGAAAGTCATCGCCTAAAAATTGAAAGAGACTGTAAATCGAGGAAATCCCTACAATGAATGCTATCGCGTAGAGCACATATGAGATTTGCTTTTCTGACCTTACGGATGCTGCCACTGCAAAGAAAAAGAGAATCAACAGGGTAAGGTTAATGAAATACCCCTTATCGACGTAGGGCGAGAGAGCAAAAGAGAATGCGTTGTAGCAAAAGTACAAGAAAACCAACACATAGAGAGGGTCTTTTTTGAGGGGGATTGTGCTAGTGAGTAGAGTTCGAACAACAACAAAAGAACCAATAAGTAAAACAAACAAATGGAAGAGTAATTCCTTTATCGCCTCAAAAGGATGATACGTTTCCAGGGAAAAGGAAAAAGAGACCGTGATAAGACAGCACAGTATCAGGAAGAAGGTGATGTTGTTCAGGTATTGAGCCAGGCAGGTCATCCATTCGTTGTGTTCAGCAGAACTCAAGGTTTTCATACGTGTAGCAGCACCGCGGTGTATTTTGGAAGAGGACAGTTCAGAAACCACGTGCTATTTTGATTTGAAGCCAATTGACAGTCATGAATTTTAGAATCTAAATCCCTCCTGCTGAAACAGGCCAAAGAAAAAATTCCCCCGGACGGATTTGATTGGGACCCTGCTCTGGGCTTACCCGACCTCAACTTTTGAGTTCTGGTCCATCATAAGGCTGATACTCGGACACGATCTTTTTGAGGACCCGTTTAAGTGCTCCCTCATCTCTTATCTCCAACATTTTTTTTAGTTCCTCGAGATACCCCTCCAGATCTAATCCTTCGGAGGGCTGCTCGCGAGCCATGAAAATCTTGCTGTGCTTCGTGACCAGTTTCTCCTGCCAGGGAGAAAACAACTCTTCCCGCTGCTTCTCCCCGGGCTGCAGTTGGGTAAACACTATGTCAATGTCCTGCCCAGGTTCCAGGCCGGAAAGCCGGATCAGATCATGAGCCAGATCAACGATCTTGACCGGCTTGCCCATATCCAATACGAATATTTCACCCCCCCTACCGATAGCTGCAGCCTGAAGGATCAGGCTGATCGCTTCTTGAGCCGTCATGAAGTACCTTTCGACCCCAGGATCAGTAACCGTGACAGGCCCACCTCTGGCGATTTGTCCTTGAAACACGGGAACTACACTGCCGCTTGAGCCGAGTACGTTTCCGAATCGAACGACCACAAACACTGCACTACTGTTGCTGGCTGCTCTCTGCGTGATCAATTCCGCGACTCGCTTGCTGACCCCCATGGCACTTGAAGGCATGACGGCCTTGTCTGTAGAGACCAGCACACAGTGTCCCGCATCCACTTCCAAGGCAGCCTCAATCACGTTCTGGGTGCCGAAGATGTTGTTGGCAACAACCTCCTGGATGTTCCTTTCCATCAATGGAACATGCTTGTGAGCCGCCGCGTGGAAGATTATCTGTGGCCTGTATTCGAAAAAGGCGCTCAAAACTCGACTTCGATCTCTCACGTCGCCGATCGTTGGCGCGAATCGGACTTGCGGAAAACGCTCCACCAGATCACTATGGACCGAAAAGAGGTGACTTTCGGAGATTTCGAACAACACGACAGATTCGGGAGCAAAATTGGCCACCTGCCGGGAAAGCTCAGAGCCGATCGAACCACCTGCACCTGTTATTACAACCCTCTTCCCTTCCACAAATTGCTTGACCTCTTCAAGATCAATGGCCACCGGCTTACGCCGCAAAAGGTCATCAACACGAACATTCCGGAAGTCGCTAACCCGGTGGTCGCCGATGATCAATTCGTACAGACCAGGCACGGTTTGGCACCGTACATTCAATTCCTGACAGGTCGTCATAGTTTTCCGAATGACCTTACCTGAAGCTGTGGGCATGGCGATGATGACCAAACCAATCTCCTGGTCCCTGACAATTTCAGGAATTTGATCGCAGCCTCCCATGATGGGTACCCCGTGCAAGGAAAGACCGTGTTTCCTTTCGTCGTCGTCGACAAAGGCCACCGGCAGCAGATCGATGCCGGGGTTTGCCTGGATCTCGCGAATCACCATGGCCCCCGCGTCCCCGGATCCAGCTATCAGGACCCGCTGGGGCTGCCCACTGGTTCTGGGTAGGCCCACACCATTGCTTGATGGACTTGGGCTAATCAAAATGCGAGACAGAAGCCGGGCTCCTCCCGAAAAAAACAAGGTCAGCACACCTTCGAAAATGAGGATGGACCTGGGG
>JAPYTY010000379.1 GCA_029942065.1 Acidobacteriota bacterium
GTGTTGCGATGAACTTCTCGACCGCATTCCCGGCAGAGAATGGTACCTACCCGTGAGTAGAGCAGTCGTAGATAGTCATAAATCTCCGTAACCGTTCCCACGGTGGATCGGGGATTGCGGGAGGTGCTTTTTTGACGGATGGCGACGGCTGGGCTTATTCCGCTGATTTCACGAACCCGGGGTTTGTTGATTCGCTCCAGGAATTGGCGGGCATAGGCAGAGAGGGATTCCACGTAACGCCGGTGTCCCTCAGCGTAGAGAGTGTCGAAAACTAGACTGGATTTGCCGGAACCACTAACTCCCGTCACTACGGTAAGCTGATTGATCGGGATCTCGACGTCGATGTCCTTGAGATTGTTTTGCTGAACTCCCAGTAGACGAATGAATTCGTCTTGTTGACCGTACTCAGACATGGCGAAACCATCAGTTTAACAGTTTTAATGCTGGGGGGCTCGACATGTTATATAGTGGATTCGATGACCAGAATAAAGGCCGTCAAGCCTGCCATGGCACTTCCCGGTGGAACGGTTCGGGTGGAAGTCGAAGAGTTAGGAAATCCTTCGGAGGTGCGGGTTGAAGTGGGCGGCGTCAAGGCCGATATCGTGGGAGCTTCCTCTCAGTATCTGACCGTCAGGATCCCAGAAGGAGGTGGGGACGGACTGGTCGTGCGAGGCGAGGGTGAAGACCAATTCGGTTTAAAAATGGGGCAGGCAGTGGCCTCAGAACTTCATTCGGTGGCTAATCCAGTCGTGGATTCCAGCGGGAATGTCTATGTCACCGTCAGTGGAACCCGGGGAGAGAAGGTGCCCTTCAGCGTCTTTGTTGTCTCGGTCGATGGCAACAAAGAGCCATTTCTTGCCGATGTCATCAATCCCACGGGATTGGCGATTGGTGCGGACGATTGTCTTTACATCACCAGTCGGCACACGGGAACCGTCTACCGCTCCACTTTCGACAAGCAGATCGAAAAATATGTGGATGGTTTGGGTCTGGCAACAGGACTGGTATTTGACTCCCAACAGAACCTTCTAGTGGGCGATCGTGGCGGTAAGATCTACCGAATCAACTCCGGCCAGGAGATCTCGGTACTTTGCGAACTGGAACCCAGTGTCTCTGCCTACCACCTGGCGCTCACTTCGGATGATGCTCTCTTTGTCACAGGGCCCACCCTGGCGACGCAAGACTGCATTTATCGAATCTCTTCGGAAGGTGAAAGCGAGGTTTACTTCAAGGGATTCGGGCGTCCACAGGGACTGGGATTTGATGGGCGCGGAAATCTGCAGGTGGTGGCCTCCTGGAAAGGCCAAAAGGGACTGTATACCTTTTCCAATGGAGTGCCGGAACTGACGGTGTCAGGTCCCATGTTGGTGGGGTTCACATATAACCAGGAAGGGGACGTGCTCTACCTGGCAGATAGTTCCAATCTCTATCGCATTCAGCTATAACCAAATTTGCGGTCTGAAGTTCGGCAAGTTTTTGTAGCGGCCGCTCTGTGAGCGGCTCCGGGGCAGCCGGTCAGGAACCAGGAGAAGCGCGCTTCGCGCTCGGAGTGGAGAAACGCGTCGCCTAGGCTCCGGGTGGAGAAAGGTCCGGTCTTGAATCTCGGGCTGATTTCGGATTTGGGACTTCGAATTTCGGATTTTCTTTCAGATGGCAGGGATCACAATCTCTGTTTAGCTGGCACAAATGTCTGTAGAGTTTTTTGAAATTCAAGCTCGAGACAAGCAGACCCAAGCTCGTCAAGGGGTCATCACCACCGCACACGGCCAGATTGAGACCCCGGTTTTCATGCCGGTCGGGACTGCCGGCACGGTCAAGGCCATGCCCCATCAGTTTTTGGAAGAGCTCAAGGCCGATGTGATCCTGGCCAACACCTATCACCTGTACCTGCGCCCGGGTCCGGAGACGATTCAGGGTCAAGGCGGGCTCCACCGGTTCATGTCCTGGGATCGGGCAATTTTGACCGATAGCGGGGGTTATCAGGTCTTCAGCCACCAAGCCCTTCGCAAGATCAACGAGGAAGGGGTTGAATTTAAATCTCATCTGGATGGGTCCTTCCATTTCTTTACTCCCGAGAAGGCGATCCAGCTTCAGCAGACCTTTGGGGCTGACATCATCATGACGTTTGATGACTGCACCCCCTATCCGGTGAGCGAGCCGGAGGCGGGGGAATCGATGCGTCGTTCCATGCGCTGGGCTCAACGTTGTAAGGAAAGCCATCATAGCCAGGAAGCAGCTCTCTTTGGAATTGCCCAGGGCAGCGTCTTTATCGAGCAACGCAAGGAAAGCCTCGATCGTCTGGTGGAGATCGATTTTCCCGGACTGGCTCTGGGTGGTTTTGGGGTGGGGGAGCCTAAGCTCCTTATGTATGAACTGGTTGAGCAGTTGAATGAATTCATGCCGGAGGACAAACCCCGTTACCTTATGGGAATCGGAACACCCCTGGATCTCTTCAATTGCGTTCGACAGGGAATCGACATGTTTGATTGTGTTCTGCCGACGCGCAACGCCCGAAATGGGATGCTCTTTACCTCCGCGGGTCCTGTTCGCATCAAAAATGCGCGCTATCGTGATGACCGGCGGCCGCTTGATCCCGGTTGTGCGTGTTTCGTATG
>JAPYTY010000380.1 GCA_029942065.1 Acidobacteriota bacterium
AACCGCATTATCCTGATCGAGGACTCCAGCACCACCGGTTTTTTCAGCAGCCTGTACCTGCCCGTGACCCGGCACTGGGATTTTCGCTTGAGCTACGGGGTCGACAATGATTATTCTGTTTTTAATCCGGATATCGACCTGCAACATACCTTGAGGATTGGGATTGATGTTCATAATTAACCGGATTCGGGGTTGCTGGTAAGGAAAGATTCCATGGCAAAGAGACTCCTGTTCACTGGTTTGCTATTGCTGGGTGGGCTTCTGGTCGTCCAGTTCGGTGGCCTGACGCCCGCCGTGGAGGCCCAGGAAGAGGGTTCAACAGTGGCCGACATGCCGCCCGTCCATGACTTTCATGTCAACGACTTTGGATTGGAGTGCACCGATTGTCATAATCTCCCTGAATCCCCGGCCCCGGGCCAGGAGTTGTCTTTCTCGGTACGGCCCGGCCACTCCAATTGCGACGCCTGTCATGAAGACATCTTCGAAGAAGGTGAACTGGTCAGCTTTTGCATGGTTTGCCATGAGGGCGAGGTCTATGACCTTTCTCCCTTTCCCAGCGGTCAAAACTCCCTCGCCGTCTTTTCCCATACCCAGCACGTGGACCCCCAGGGACGCGTCAACCGGCAGACCGGAATGCGCCAGGACTGTACCTTCTGCCACGCCGCGGAGGACCCGATGGCCGGCGTTTCATTGCCGGCGCATCCTCAGTGTGTGGCCTGCCACGGCGGAGCCGAGGCCGTCTCGCCCATGCTGTCGGTTGAGGGCGGCAATGAGGGATGCCTGGGCTGCCACAATCTGACCCAGATGGATGAAAACATCCTGGCTGAAGCCATGTCGATGACCGAGATGGCCGAGCCAATGATGGAGGCGGCCCACTCGAGCCTGAGCCAGGGGGAATCCTATGAAGAGGTCCTTCCCTTTCCCCACGGCTCTCACGTCGAGACACTCGACGGTATGATGATTCAATGTGAAACCTGTCACGAGAGCGTCCTGGAGAGGGCTAGCCTGGACCTGGGGCTGGAACTTCCCGCCATGACGGTGTGTGCTTCGTGTCACGACTCAGCAGCCAAGGTGGGGAAGGACAACAAAACCGAGAACTGCTCGCTTTGTCACAGCGAGATCCGGGAAGATCTGGTGCCCGAGCTGGCGGAACTGGTCGCGCCGGTGGCTCATACACCGTCATTCCTTCGCGATCACGAGATGCAGGCCCACGAGTCGGCTGACTACTGCAACTTCTGCCACGATCTGACTCACTCTGCCGGCAGCGACAACTGTGCCGATTGCCACAGCATCATGCAGCCGGAATCACATCTGGCCGTGCGCTTTAACGAGACCACCCACGGCCGTCTGGCAGCCATGGATCGGGAACAGTGTGCGACCTGTCATGTGGTTGATTTCTGCTCCAGTTGCCACAATCTTCCGCCCCGCAGCCACAACCCGCTGCCGCTGTTTGCCGGAGGGGGACTTCACCGCGATCTGGCGGCCTTCAATCTACGCAGCTGCCTGACCTGTCATACCTACGAAGACACCTGTAGTCAGTGCCATGCACAGACCCTCAGGGTGACGGAGTGATGGGGTGGCGAAAAGGTCCGGAAGGCGCGCAGAAATCGAAAGATGAACAGAGTATTATTTTGAGTAAGAATGGTTTGGCTATGAGTTTCACCCGATTCAGGCTCTCATTGTTTTGTTCCCTGTCCGTGGCTCTCCTGCTGGGGATTTTTCTGTGGATCACACCGACGGAGGTCAAGGGCCAAAAGATCACCCGGATCGCCCCCGTCGCCCCCACCGGCCGGCTTCAGCCATTGCAATCTCCCTACAATTGCCAGCCCTGTCATGAGCGGCAGTTTCGGGAGAACCGGCAAAACCTCAAGTCCGGCTATCGAGCCGTCAGTCCGACCTTCAATGCCCTGGAGCTGGCGGGGAACTTTTCCAATGGGGGCGCCCTGCGTCCCGTCTATCCCCCGAAACGTAACTTCTCCAATGAGGAGGGCCGCTACGAGAGCCCCGCCGAACTGGTCCCGGGATTTTGTCTGGGCTGCCACAACGGAGCCACCCTCGGACTGGGCGACAACAACGACATCGACCTCGAGAATGTCGCCGTGCGCGAGGTTCCGGAGTGGGATGGACACCCGGTACTGGTCGATGCCGAGAATCCCGAGGGTCAAACCTTTATTGACGGAGAGACCATTCGACCGCTCCGCGACTATCATCTGGTCGATGCCGAGGGACGACAAGTTCTCCCAGAGCAGTACGGGGGGCCACCTCCGGCCGGCGCCTTCCCCTCGCAAGGTGCTTTTGGAGCCACCTGCGATTTCTGCCACAACGTGACCGGTCCCGCTATCGAGCGAAGCCTGCAGGGCGACGGATTTGGCAACACGGCCATTCAACTTCTTTTTAGCAACATCAAGGTAGGTCCCTTCAAGAACGCCTTTCCAGTGCGGGGGAATTTCCATCAAAGCACCAACGACGACTCACGGATCGACTATTTACGCAGTCCCTTGTTTTGCAACGCCTGTCATGATGTCCGTGTGCCGTCCGGCAATGTGGTGGCTCCGGATGATCCCACCCACACTCCGGCAATCGGCCACTACCGGTTGGAAAACC
>JAPYTY010000381.1 GCA_029942065.1 Acidobacteriota bacterium
GGGCAGTTGGATAATATGATGAAAATCCGACAGGTTCGCAGAAACCTGGCTCGAGTGAAAACGATTCTAACTGAAAGAGAAATGAGCAACAGCTGAGAATCAGCGCAGCAATGGCAAGAAAAACTAGAAGTATCAAGGTCGGACGCGTGGTGTCCAACGGAATGGATAAGTCGGTCGTGGTTGCCGTGGATCGATTGTTCCAACACGCCCTTTACGGGAAGACGATCCGTCGCACCAGTAAATTCATGGCCCATGATGAGGAAAATGCCTGCCAGGTAGGTGACAAGGTGGCCATCGAAGAGACTCGTCCTTTGAGTAAGCGCAAACGCTGGATTATTCGAGAGATCATCGAGAAAACGAAAGGCTAAAACCATGATCCAGATGCAAACCAGGTTGAATGTGGCAGATAATTCCGGCGCCCGGAAAATAGCCTGCATCCAACCGCTGGGTGGAGATACGGGCCGAACGGCTGGTTTGGGAGATGTGATCACCGCCTCGGTGAAGGAGGCTACCCCTGATGGAACGGTCAAGAAGGGGGAGGTGGTCAAGGCGGTCATTGTTCGAATGCGTCGGGGAAAACGTCGGCGGGATGGATCGTACATCCGATTTGATGAAAATGCCGCAGTTTTGATCAATGCTCAAAGAGAGCCCATTGGCACCCGGGTTTTTGGTCCGGTTGCCCGGGAGTTAAGGGAGAAGCGATTTCTAAAAATTGTCTCTCTCGCACCGGAGGTTCTTTAGGGCACATCTAGCCAGAAAGAGAAAAGGATAAAGGCGCAAGAATAGAAATGCTTCGTATCAAGAAGGAAGATGAAGTGGTGGTCCTGGCGGGAAAGGACCGGGGGAAAAAGGGGAAAGTGCTGCGGATTTCCTCCGGTGGCAATCGAGCCGTGGTCGAAAACATAAATATGCTGAAAAGGCATACCCGTCCCAATCCTCAAAAGAACATTCAAGGTGGTGTAGTGGAAAGGGAATCCCCGATTCAGCTTTCCAATTTAATGGTGATTTGCCGGGAGTGTGGCAAGCGCACGCGCGTTTCCTTTACCCGACTCTCGGATGGAAAGAAGGTCCGGGAGTGCAAGAAGTGTGGGGGAACCCTCGATAAGTAGACCGCTTCGAGGACGCGCACAGAGAGACGAGGAATTCTAAGGCGAAGCGAAGAAGATCAGAAAAATGGCGAGATTGAGGGAAAAATATAAGAAGGAAGTTCTTCCGGCTCAGATGAAGGAGTTCGGCTACAAGAGTGTTATGGCCGTGCCCAGGCTGGACAGGATCGTGGTCAACATCGGCATGGGCGAGGCCATTACCAATCCCAAGTTGCTGGATGTGGCCTCTGAGGAGTTGGGCGCGATCACGGGACAAAAGCCCATCATCCGCCGAGCCCGCAAAGCTATTGCGGCCTTCAAACTCCGCAAGGGCATGCCGATTGGCGTCATGGTGACGGTCCGTGGGGATCGTATGTATGAGTTCTTTGATCGTCTGGTGAGCATTGTTCTTCCCAGGGTGCGCGATTTTCGAGGTCTGTCGCCTGCGGCGTTCGATGGCAATGGGAACTACACTCTGGGTGTGACGGACCAGCAGATTTTCCCCGAGATAGATATGGTCAAGACGGAACAGGTTCGAGGCATGAATGTCACCATCGTGACGACCGCCGGCGATGATGATCAGGCCCATTTTCTCCTCTCGAAAATGGGAATGCCGTTTGCGAAAGAAGTAGAACGGCCGGTGGTTTTTTAGTTCGAGAAAGACAATGGCAAAGAAGTCACTAATTTCAAAACAGAAAAAACGGCCCAAGTTCTCCACCCGGCAATATTCACGCTGTTTGCGCTGTGGAAGAGCGCGAGGCTGTTATCGGAAATTTCAGCTGTGCCGGATTTGTTTTCGGGAGTTGGCTCTCAGAGGAGAGATCCCCGGGGTGACCAAGGCCAGCTGGTAGGAAAGAGCTGACCTCCTGACTGGTAAGAGTTGCGGTCATCGGGTCGGGTAACTTAACGGAGTAACGAAGATTATGACCATGACGGATCCGATTGCGGACCTTTTGACTCGAATCCGCAACGGGCAAATGGCCCGGGATGTGACGGTGGAAATTCCTTTCTCCCGGATCAAGCGGGAAATCCTCAAGGTTCTCGAGAATGAAGGTTATGTTCTTGGGCATAACTTGAAGGAACAAGAGCCTTTTTCTCTGTTGATTGTTCGCGTCAAGTACGATGAGGATGAGGAACCCGCCATTCGTCGTATCCGGCGAGTCAGTACGCCGGGCCGGCGCGTCTATGCCGGCAAGGACGAGATTCCCCTGGTGCTGGGAGGACTGGGAATCAATATTCTATCCACCTCCAGCGGCATCATGACAGGCAAGAAGGCCCGGCAAGAGGGAGTGGGCGGGGAAATTCTTTGTGAGGTTTATTGATTGAGGAAGCCATGACACGTGTTGGAAGGAAGAAGATCCCGCTTCCGCCGGGAGTTAAAGTCACGATTGAAAAAAAACGGGTGATTGTCCAGGGTCCCCGTGGAAGTCTGCAATCGCCGGTACCCGATCGCATTAGTGTGGAACTGGATGACAATGACCTGGTGACTCACCGTGACAGCGATGAGAAAAAGGTGAG
>JAPYTY010000382.1 GCA_029942065.1 Acidobacteriota bacterium
ATCCTGACTTCAGACTTACTTCCAGTAAGTTGCTTGACCTTTTCAGCCAGTTCCAGAATCGTGATTTCATCGTCGGAGCCGATATTGAAAACCCTTCCTACCGCCTCCTTTCTTTGGGAAAGCCCGAAGAGTGCGCCGGTCACATCCGTTACATGGGTAAAACAGCGGGATTGCCTGCCGTCACCGAAGACAGTGATCGGCTCCCCAAGAAGTGCCTGTTTTACGAAGGTCGGCAAGACCATTCCGTAGCGGCCCGATTGACGAGGTCCGACGGTGTTGAACAAACGTGCCACAACCACAGGAAGTCCCTTTTCCTGCCAGTAGGCAAGTGCCAGGAATTCATCGATTGCCTTACTGCAGGCGTAACTCCATCTTCCTTTATGGGTTGGACCCAGGACCAAGTCGTCATCTTCAGAGAAAGGAAGTTTTTTGGCTTTGCCGTAAACTTCGGAAGTAGAGGTGATCACTACCTTTTTCTTTTTCTTCTCGGCAAGTTCCAGAATGATTTCTGTGCCTTTTACATTGGTTTCGATGGTGCGAACCGGGCTCTCAACGATCAATCGGACTCCCACGGCAGCCGCAAGATGAAAGATTACCTCACAGCGATCCACCAGTTCCGCTGTCACGGGAACGTTCATGATGGTTTCGATGGTGTAATGAAAATTGGAGTTGGTCTTCAAAGGAAGAATATTTTCGATGTTTCCGGTTGAGAGATCATCGATCACAAAGACCCTGTGCCCTTGATCGAGGAGATGTCCGGCCAGGTGAGATCCAATGAAGCCGGCTCCGCCAGTGATGAGGGTGTTCATGATCCGAAGCCAGGAGCCAGGGGACTGGAATGGAAAAAACGGAGCCAGGATTTTGATTTCAGCGAGTTCATAAGGCCTTACACTTTCGGGGGAGAGGATAGCTGGATTCGGCCTGTTTGTGCAAATGAAAAGCAGCATAGGTTTTCTAACATCAGCAGGGCCACTATAATCTTGTTTATGCATCTAGGTCGGAGGGAGGATGTGATTAGCAAGGGGTTGAACCGAGTGAACCAAGAAGGAGAGATTCGGATTTACGGACGACGGCCCCTCCCAACCTGTGTTGTGCCAAGTTAAAGGAATGTTAGGATGTTAGTTGTCAGCTTTTCGCCATGTATCGAGAACATAAGATAACGATCGTCATTCCATGTTTGAACGAGGAGGAGGGAATACACGAGGTTCTGGCTCGAGTACCGGAATTTGTGGATGAGGTCATCGTGGTAGATAACGACTCCACCGATGGAACCGCTGCGATTGCTCGCAGCTGCGGTGCCCGGGTCATTGAAGAGACGGTTCGGGGCTATGGAAGAGCCTACAAGACCGGCCTCCTCCACGCTCAGGGGGACATCGTCGTCACTCTGGATGGGGATCGTTCCTACCCGGTCGACTCGGTTTCGTATTTGTTGGAGGCTCTGTTGAATTCCAATGTCGGCTTTATCTCTGCTTCCCGTTTTCCCATCCAGAACCCGGAGTCCATGGCCCTCCTGAATCTGATCGGAAACAAGATTCTGAGCCTGATCATGTCACTTCTGTATTTTCGCTGGATCCGGGACTCCCAATCAGGGATGTGGATCTTCTACAGGGATGTACTCGAGAAAATGAATCTGCGTAGTGATGAAATGGCCTTCTCCGAGGAGATCAAAATTGAGGCCTTATGCAACCCTCAGATCGGCTTTCGAGAGATCACTATCAACTACTCGAACCGGGCGGGTGAAGAGAAGCTGAGACCCTGGAGAGATGGCTGGAATAATTTGATGTTTCTTTTTAAAAAGAGGATGTTCAGACGAGCCAGGAGCCAGGAGCCAGGGGCCAGGAGTCAGGAGCCGGATGTCTTGTAGCCCTTTGGGCTCCCAAATCGCTCATTCTTGCGATTTCGTAGTTTTTGGTACCATGCCTCTCCTGTCTCCTGTCTCCTGTCTCCTGGCGTCTTAGCATTATGCGCTGTCCAGTTTGTGAGTACCCCAACGCCAAGCCGCACTACCGGATGACTGACCGCTTCTTTGAGGTCTCCAAAGAGGTATTCCTGCTTTTTCGCTGTGGGAGCTGCGGCCTGCTTTTCCAGGAGGAGGACAAGATTCGAGATCGTCTTTCTGATTTTTACCCTCCAGGTTATTGGTGGCAGCAGGGCGGGAAAATCTCCTCGCTCGAAGGTTGGTACCGGGAATGGGTGGTGCGGCGAGATCAGCTCAAATTTGTGCTGTCACGGGTCGGGCCAGAACGAGGCCGTTTACTGGACATTGGCTGCGGCGGCGGGACCTTCCTGAAGCTGGCTCTTGAGGCAGGGTTTGATGCCTATGGTCTTGAGCAGTCAGAAGAGGCCGTGCGAATCGGACAGGTAAATGCACCCGGGAAAATTTTTCGGGGTATGGAGGAGGACCTGATCAGCCGAGGCGAAAAATTTGATGTCCTGACGCTTTTTCATGCTCTCGAGCACATGACCGACCCGTTCCGGTATCTCAAGGATCTTCAAAAGCTCCTTCGCAGGCCAGGTAAGTTGATCATTCAGGTTCCCAATGTGCATAGCATTCAGGCCAGCCTGTTGGGATCCCGCTGGTATGGACTGGAC
>JAPYTY010000383.1 GCA_029942065.1 Acidobacteriota bacterium
CTTCCAGCCTGGCCGAGAGACCTACTCTGAGGCCCGGAGGGACGCTCAACGCGGTGCGTGCAGGCGGCCGGGATCCGGACCGGTACTTCGATCTCAGCCAGTTCATCCTGCATGAACCGGGCACCCATGGCGATGTGGGACGCAACACCCTGATAGGTCCCGGGATCAACACCTTCGATTTTTCCCTGTTCAAGAATTTCGACGTGGGCGAGGATGTGGAAGTGCAGTTCCGGGCCGAGTTTTTCAACATCTTCAACCGGACCAACTTTGGAGCGGTTGACAACCGCGTCGTTCAACGTGCTCGAGTCACGAGCGCTGATTGCGGCGACGTCCATGGCTCGACGGGTCCCTCGACCGGCTGCAGCCGGCTGGTCAAAACCGAAAGCGACCCGCTGGGCTTTGACTACCGAACCACCGGTGGCCGCATCACCCGGAGCCGAACCACCAGCCGCCAGATCCAGTTTGGCCTGCGGGTGGTCTTCTAGTCTTCTAGTTCGGAAGCGCGTTACTCGTGCTGGAAAAGGGGCACCCATTCGGGTGCCCCTTTTTTTTCTCACACCCAACACTTCTGTCGTTCCTTAGGAGCGATGTCTGAAAAGCTAAAACGTGTGCCCACGGCAAGGTCGTTGTAGCGTACACCGGGGGGTGTGGTGGCTGGAAATCCAGAAAACATTTTATGATGTAGGCGGCGACCGGTTTGATTGAGAAAGAATCGATCTCCATACCCTCGCAAACGGGAGTTACCGAAGGAAGGCACGACCGAGATGATTTCGTTGTTTTGACTGCTGATTACCACCACAGACTGTGGAAGCTTTTACTGCCCCTCGTGCTTCTTACCGGGGAAGCCTATGCTCAGGCCCCGTCCTCCGGAGCAGACGGAAGACCGGTCATGGTCGCCAGGAGAGTCGAGGAGGTCCCTTTCATCGATGGTCACCTGGACGAAGCCGTGTGGGCGCAGGCGCTCGCAGTTTCCGAGTTCTACCAGAAAGAGCCACTAGAAGGTCAGGCGGCCACCGAAGAGACCCAAGTGCGCATTTTGTATGATCAAGGTTATCTCTATTTAGGGATAAAGCTACTCGACAGCGACCCTGCTCAGATTCGGGCCAGCGAGTTGCGGCGAGACAGCACTCTTGAAAGCGACGATAGCTTCACGGTCGCTCTCGATTCATTCCATGACCATCGGGATGCTTTTGTCTTCCGAATCAACCCACTCGGGACGCGCTATGACGCTCTCATTCGTGATGAAGGCCCGAACTTTGACGGTGCGTGGGACGAGCAATGGACGGCGGCAGCGACCATGACCGAGGATGGCTGGAGTGTCGAAATGTCCATCCCTTTTAAAATATTGCGCTTTTCGGGAGCCGAGGAGCAGACCTGGGGAGTCAACTTCGAGCGAGTGATCAAGAGGAAAAACGAGTCGGTTTACTGGTCGGGTTGGGACCGCGACTTTGCTTTCTATCACATTTCACAGGCGGGGCATCTGGAAGGCCTCATCGATATCAAGCAAGTCGAGCGCCTGCGTATAAGGCCCTATCTTTTGGCTGGAGTGGAGACTTTCAACGCCACATCGACTCCCGGTACCGATGGGGTCTGGGAGGTGGGCATCGATGATTTCAAATATGCTGTGACCTCAAACCTCACGGCTGACCTGGCATTCAATCCGGATTTCGGGCAGGTGGAAGTCGATGCCCAGCAGGTCAATCTGACTCGATTCAGTCTGTTTTTCAGGGAAAAGCGCCCGTTCTTTGTCGAGGGTGCCGATTCATTGCTTATGGGACTAGGCCTGCTCCATTTCGGCCCACCGCCTCTGGAATTGTTTCACAGCCGGCGAATCGGACTGTCGGACCGGGGCGAACCGATTCCCATCCTGGCCGGGAGCAAGCTGACTGGGAAAATGAGGGGATTCAACCTGGGATTTCTCAACGTGCAAACCAATGATTTCCAGGACCAACCGGGAGAAAACTTTACCGTAGCCCGGGTCCGCAAGGAGATGTTGGGCCGCTCCTACATTGGAGGTATCCTGACCAACCGCCAGGGTGGGGGAGACAGGAACCGCCTGGTAGGCATGGACGCGCGCTTTGTCTTGAAAAAGTATTTGAATGTCATGGGGATCCTGGCGAAAACGTTCACTTCCGGAATCAGTGATAAAGACTGGATTCGGCAAATTGGCGTTGAGTGGCGGGCCGATCTGTTGACCGCCGGGATCAACTATATGGACGTTGAACCTAATTTTAATCCGGGAATCGGATTTATTCGCCGCCCAGAGCGGACCATCGGAACCCGGGCCATCTTCAAGCCGCGTCCCGGTATTGAACTCATTCGCAATCTCGAGTTCCAGCCCAGACTGGTTTACTACCACGATGACGAGAGACTCCTGAAATCTCGCGATACGGGCCTGCTTTTTGCGGTCGCCTTTCAAAGCGGCGACCGCATCACGTTTGACATTGAAAACGAACTCGAACGCCTTACCCGGCCCTTCCGGATTGGTCCCGGCGTCACTTTGCCGGTGGGAGACTACCAATGGAATGCAGGCGGGATCAGTTTTCGTTCCTTTAATGGCAGAAAAGTGAGTGGGAG
>JAPYTY010000384.1 GCA_029942065.1 Acidobacteriota bacterium
CCCATGAAGAAGGATTCCAGGTGCAGGTTGTTAAAGAAGATGAAATTACTATCAACCCCGAAGGTGCGGTTGAAGTCGCCCTCCTCGGAGGATTGGCGATTGGTGGCCATGGCACCCACGTTCGAACGTGAAAAAAGCTTCTTCTTGGCCCTGAGGACGGAATAATTACTGCCGGGAGAGTTTCCAAAATCATCGGTCTGGACGTCCATCAACCCCAGGCTCAACCCCTTGATCTCCCCGGTGAGCTTCACCCCGGCAAGAATGTCGATAGGCTCCCGGGTCTCAGAGAGTCCGATGGTTCGACTATGAAAAAATTTCAGTTCCGGCCGTTGATCGGGTCTCAGGCCCCCTCCGGGACCGAAGTCGAACACATTGGCGTTTTCCAGGAAGAATTCTCTCTTCTCCGGAAAGAACACTGAAAACCGCGTCAGATTGGAGACCTGATCGTCCACATCGACCTGGGCAAAATCCGGATTGGCGGTGAAATCCAGAATCAGACCCGGCGTCAGCTGATATTTCAAATCCTCCAGACCACCGTCGAACAGATGATCCGTTTCCGACACGCCATTCACAAAATTACGGGATGCTCCCGCCGTCAGGTAAGGCTTGATGCGCAGCTTCAACTCGGCACCGATGTCCCTCAGTCCCACCAGGCTGCCTGCCTGAGACACCTCGGCAAAGGCAAAATCGCGGTGGTAGTTGCTCCAGACCACATCCTCATTTTTTCTCCTGATGCTTCGCTTGAAGTCGATCCCCCACACCTGTTCGTCTTCATCCTGAAGGCGCAAGGATTGAAAGGGGATTTCAATTTCGAGCACCCACCCCGATTCACTCCGACTGACACCCACTCCCCAGCGCTCGTCCCAGTTGGAATTCTCACGCCTCCCCTCCTCGGTGAACCAGGAGTCGAACTTGGCTCCCAGCGGGTTGGTGCGAAAGAGGAACCCGTCCTGGCGGTTGTGAAAGGTATCCAGAATAATCTCGAAGGTATCATCGCTCTCCAGCGTATCGTCCCGGGTTCTCTCCTTGGCAACGATTTTTTCGGGTTCGGAGTCGTAACAGACGATGGCGAAGAAGATAGAGGTGCTGGTGTATATGATCCTGATTTCGGTTTTTTCCGTGGCCGGCTCACCCTCCTGAGGGTCCCGCTGGAGGAACTCGGAAATGACCGGGGCCTGCCGCCACAACGGCTCATTGAGATTGCCGTCGAGCGTCGGCGCAACTTCCACCCTTACCGCTCGGGCCACCTTCCCCTCAGGCCTCTGAGGCTCTGCGCCAAGGGAGACAGCGGAGGTGGACCAGCCGATCCACACCACGATCAGAACAAGAAATCTGGAGTTGACCCACTTGCACCCCAATTACACACCCCTATCTTCATCTATAAACGGAGAACCGAACTATTGGTTCCACTAACCCGGATCATGCATCGTCCGGGCTTTACCCCACGGGAGGAGACATTGTAACTCAATTTCCCAAGAGGAAAGGTCGGGATTTACTTTCAGGAAAAAATAACGTTAGGATCAGGGCTCGGGCAACCTTTGATTCGGAGTAAGGACATGCACATCACCATCACGGGCGCCAACAGCGCCATTGGCCAGGCTATTCTCAGCAGGTCAGAGGAGGAATCGGAGCCCATGTCCTTCACGGCGGCCGTGCGCTCGGAGCGGGCCGCCGGGCAACTTCCTCCGCTACCCGATGACTGCCGGGTCGCCTACATTACATACGATGACCCGGATAGCCTGTGCTCCGCATTCACGGACGCCCAATCCGTCATACACCTGGCGGGCCTGCTGATCGAGCGTCCGGGTTCCAGCTATGAAAAGGCCAATGTCGAAACCACCCGTGCCGTGGTTGAAGCCGCCCGTCAGAGCGCGGTGAAAAAGCTGGTACTGATCAGCGCCGTTGGAAGCGACGAGTCCTCAGCCAATCGCTACTTCCGCAGCAAGGGCCAGGCGGAAGCTCTGGTCCGGGCCTCGGGTCTGGCCTACACGATTTTAAGGGTACCCCTTCTTCTGGGCCGTGGAACAGAAGGAGCAGCCGCGCTGCGCCGTCATCTGAGCCGTCCCACGGTCCGTCTGATCGGAGGAGGGCGGCACCTGGATCAACCTCTGGATGTCGGGGACGTGGCGGCGGCGGCGAAACGGGCTTGTGGTTCCGACAGCGCCCACAATCGTACCCTGGAGCTGGTGGGGCCGGTGACACTTCAACATCGGGAGATCATTATCCGTGCCGCCCGCCTGGCGGATCGCGAGGTCAAGATCTCATCGATCCCCAAGGCCCTGGTGAGGCTGGTGTTGGCGGTTCGTCAGAGATTCGCCGCAGCGGGCTTCTCCACCGACGCCCTGGAGGTAATCACCGCCAACACCCGGCTGGATCCAGCGCCGGCCGCCGCCGAGATAGAAATACAATTGACGGGGCTGGATGAGATGATCCAGCACAGCCTTGAGGAAGTGAAAAAAAATGAATGACACCCCACCTTCTAACCCGAATTTTTCACACCTTCTCGTCACGAAGCGGCGAAAGGGCCGGCCTGACAAGGCGCGCGACCGAGGCCCCCGCAAACGTACTGTAGGGT
>JAPYTY010000385.1 GCA_029942065.1 Acidobacteriota bacterium
CCGAGCGTAGCGGGATCTCACAACGCACCGTCTGTAGAGTTCCACCCGCTGAATTTTCTGGGGCGGTGGTGAGAAGATGATCTGGAGGCGGTCTGCTAACCGGATGGTTTCCACATCACTGGCGGTATCGGGCGGAATGACTAAAGGAGGAAGCGGGTCGCCTATCTTGGCACAGCCGAGGAACAGGAGAAAGAAGACCCCTAGCCCCGGACCCCGGACCCCTGACCCCCAATGGCAGAGCACGGACTGGATCCGAGTTTCTAAATTCCGGCTTTCAACTTTCAAGTTCAAAGTCTCGGTTTTGGCCCCTGTCAGGGGTCAGGGGTCAGCGGTCAGGAGTTTACAGAATATACCGGGACAGGTCCTGATCCTCGACGATCCCGGCCAGTTGGTTCTTCACGTACTTGGCATCGATCGTGATGTGCTTTTTTTTCAGGTTCGGTGCGTCAAAAGAGATGTCCTCCAGGAGTGCTTCCATGATGGTATGGAGGCGGCGGGCACCGATGTTTTCGGTATTTTCATTGACGATGCTGGCAAAATGGGCGATTTCCTGAATGCCGCTCTTCATGAACTTCAGCCGCACACCCTCGGTGGCCAGGAGTTCTCTATAGTGCTTGACCAGAGCGTTCTTTGGTTCCTGGAGAATCCGAACGAAGTCCTCTCGGGTCAAGAAATCCATTTCCACTCGAACCGGAAATCTTCCCTGTAGTTCTGGTATCAGATCAGACGGCTTGGATACATGAAAAGCACCTGCCGCGATGAACAGGATGTGGTCGGTACGCACCAGCCCGTAGCGGCTGTTCACTGTGGTCCCTTCGAGGATAGGTAAAATGTCGCGCTGGACTCCCTCCCGGCTCACCTCGGGCCCGTGTCCGGCCTCTCTGCCCGAAATCTTATCGATTTCGTCGATGAAAACAATGCCCGATTCTTCAACTCGGTCCAGAGCCTCACGGGTTACCTGATCCATGTCGATGAGCTTCGACTCCTCCTCCATGATGAGATACTCCAGCGCCTCCTCGACCTGCATCTTCCGCTTCTGCTTTTTTGTCCCTAAAATTCCCGGCAGAAGATCTTTGATGTTAATGTCCATCTCTTCGATGCCCTGGCTGGTGATGATCTCAAGGGCAGGGAATCCACGTTCGGGAATTTCCAACTCCACAGTACGACGATCCAGTTTACCTTTCTGCAACTGGAGCCTCAGCTTTGCCCGAGTCTGACTGAATTTCCCGACTTTTTTGGGAGTCGCCGGAGGTTTCTGCTCTTGTTGTGAAGTTTCGGGTTGCTCGGGTGCGAGGGGTAGGAGGAGGTCGAGAAGTCGCTCCTCCGCGTGGCTTACTGCCTTATCCGTTATTTCAACCGCCTTTTCCTGACGAATCATCTCGACGGAGATGTCGACCAGATCTCGGATGATGGCTTCCACATCGCGGCCAACGTACCCGATTTCGGTGAATTTACTGGCTTCGACCTTGAGAAAAGGTGAGTTGGCAAGACGAGCGAGCCGTCTTGCGATTTCGGTTTTTCCAACTCCCGTGGTTCCGATCATCAAAATGTTTTTGGGCTGGATCTCTTCGGCCATCTCGGGACGCAGTTTCTGCCTTCGGACGCGATTGCGAAGGGCAACAGCCACTGCACGTTTGGCTTTTCGCTGGCCGACGACATATTTGTCCAATGCGTCCACAATCTGGCGAGGGGTCATCGAATCCAGTCCCTGACGACTTACCTCGGGATCTTTCTCTAGTGGGCGATTAGACATGGTGGATACGGGCATAGGTTATAGCGTCTCGACCGTGATGGAGGAGTTGGTAAAAACACAAATTTCACCGGCAATAGACAAAGACTCGATAGCGATATCATGGGCTGATTTTTTGGTGAACCTCAAAAGGGCCCGAGCGGCAGCCAGTGCGTAGGGACCTCCTGATCCGATGGCGATCAGTCCATCGTCAGGTTCGATGAGATCTCCATCTCCGGAGATCAGAAAAGAGTTCTTCTTGTCGGTCACCACCAGCAGCGCATGGAGGTGTCGCAAAATTTTGTCGGTACGCCACTCCTTGGCCAGTTCCACGGCGGCTCGGGGGAGATTCCCCCGGAACTGCTCCAGCTTGCCCTCGAAACGAGCAAAAAGAGAAAAGGCGTCAGCCGTCGATCCGGCGAATCCAGCTAAAACCTTATCGTCGTACAGCCGCCGAATTTTTTTGGCCTTTCCCTTGATAATCGTGTCGTTCAGACTGACCTGGCCGTCTCCGGCAAGAGCCACCTGGTTCGCCCGCTTGACCAAGAGGATGGTCGTACTCCGAAGTTCCGGCATAAGGGACTCAGTATATTACAGACGGATTAGCCGAGCAAAGACCTCTAAAAACCAGCAAAATATTGAAAACTAAATAGAACTTCTTCCCCGATGGTGCATCTCACTAAATAGAGACTATTGACCTGGGAAGGGGGCAGATTCTCTCCTCCTTTGAAGTCCCCCCACTTTCTGGCCCCTTCCTTCCTTTTAGCCCACATCTATTCCGTCTACTCTACTGCAGCGTCGCAATGATCCACCCTGGCTGTGTTGCGCTTCCTTCAACC
>JAPYTY010000386.1 GCA_029942065.1 Acidobacteriota bacterium
CCACGGAGCCTGGATGTCGATGTGGTTCTGGACCTGATGATTCATGATCTGGATCTGATTCTCCACCTGGTGGACAGTCCGATTTGTGAAATTCGTGCTGTCGGGATCCCGGTGATCACCCCGAAAACGGATATCGCCAATGCACGGCTGGAATTTGAGAACGGATGCGTGGCCAATGTCACGGCCAGTCGTGTATCTCGTGAAAAAATTCGCAAGTTGCGATTTTTTCAGCCGCACGATTATGTTTCCGTGGACTTTCAAGAACAGGAGGTTGAGATGGTAAGCCTCCGTCAAGAGCAACATCCGCCGAGAATTGCCGAGTTCAATCCTGAAATCTCTTCAGAGGAACCCCTCAAACTTGAACTCCAGGCGTTTCTCGCTTCAATCAACAATGAGAAGCCCCTGTCTCCACACCCGGTGGTGTGCAGCGGCCGGGAGGGGAAGCGCGCCCTGGAGTTGGCCCTGGAGATCAAAAAAACGATTGAGCGAAAATAAAAAGTGTAGAGGCGTACATTGGTACTCTTTCCAGCTATTAGTCCTCGCCGGAGCGGCGCAAGAGAGAAAAAGAGACAGAGAGTCATAGAACAATAGGGCCAGGTAATATGACCAAACGCATCTACCCAGCCCTTTTTATCGGGCTGTTTTTCTTTTGCTCGATGGTTCTTTTTTCCTCCTGCGGAGGAAAGGCGCGGCCTCCGGTGATCGCTGCTCCGACAGGCGCTCCAACTCCAATTCCACCTCCAATTCCAACTTCATCGCCACCGATTGCCGTTGCGGGTCAGATGAAGCGGAGCCCGCAAATTCGCGTTCTCCTGAAACAGAATTTCCGTTCGGTTTCAGTGGAGGGGTCAGATCTCGCATCCGTGGTGGTCATCAAGGCCGAGGATGGACAAATTCATTTAAAGGATGGAAATGGCCGAGGATTGGGCAGTGGTTCCGGATTTCGTTTGAAGCCCCTGGATGGGAAACAGCTGAAACTCGATGGTGTGCCCTATCATGACCGCCTGGAGGTGTTCATCAATCCACTCTCAAGATCCGTGGTGGTCAACGAGGTGAGTCTGGAAAGCTATTTGAGGGGAGTGGTGCCGAACGAACTGTTCACGGATCGATCTCGGTCCGAAGCCATGAAAACCTTGACGATCGCCGCCCGGACCTATGCCTACTCCAGTCTTGGTCAAAATGCTGTGCGGGGCTTTGACGTTTATTCCGATAGCCGTTCTCAGGTCTATCGTGGTGTCCGCAGCGAGAAACCATTCTCCGATCAGATGATTGAGGAAACACGCGGAATCATTGCAACCTACCAGGAAAAACCCATTGTGGCCTTTTATTCCTCGACTTGTGGAGGCCGGACGGAGGATTATCGAGAGGTTTTTCAGAGAGCCGCCATTCCCTATCTTCAAGGGGGAGCTGCCTGTCCGGACACTTCAAGCCCTTATCACTCCTGGGATGAACTCATCCCCATCTCCCGGATCCAGGAGCGGTTGGACAGGCTGGCTGGAGTGGGGAAACTGGAACGCCTGAAAACGATTCGAAAGAGTCAAAATGGCCGGACCGTGGAGATGCGCTTTGTTGGAACCCGGGGCGAAAAAATCCTGAAGGGGCTCGACATTCGATCGGCTCTGGGTCTGCGGAGCAACTGGATCACGGATTTTGATGTTCACCGGGATGGCTCCGGCGATATCGTTGAAATCCATGCCAAGGGAAAGGGATGGGGGCATGGGGTTGGCTTATGTCAGATTGGGGCCGTGGAACTGGCCGGTCGGGGTTGGGGCTTCGAGCGGATTCTCAAGCATTATTACCAGGGCATCGAAGTGGTTCGTCGCTGGTAGAGCCAAACCAGGTGGAGATTCAAGCGGGAAAATCTCCAAACGATCAGGGGCGACTCGTGGCTTTACTGGGGCCGACCGCCTCAGGCAAGAGCCATCTTGCCTTGGCGGCGGCGAAGGCGCTGGATGGTGAGGTCGTCAATTGCGATTCGATGCAAATGTTTCGCCATTTGCAGATAGGCACGGCCAAGCCCACCCGGGCACAAAAAAGCGAGGTTCCCCACCATCTCTACGATCTGATTGATCCGGATGATTACTACAGTGCGGGACTCTATATGCAGGATGCCCGCAGGATCTGCCAGGAGATTGCCGGTCGAGGGAAGATTTCCTTCGTGGTCGGAGGTACGGGACTCTATCTGCGGGCCCTTTTAGAGGGTGTTTTTGATGGGCCGGGACGATCGGAGAAACTCCGAGAGCGTCTCAACAAGGTGGGGCACCGTAAAGGATTGGAGTTTTTGCATCGTTGGCTGGAGAAGAGGGACCCCGAAGCAGCCGGGCGAATTCAATCTCAAGATCAAATCCGAATCATTCGGACCCTGGAGGTCTACCTTCTTACGGGCAAGCCTATCAGTGAACTTCAGGTCCGCCGAGAACGCCTTGAAAATCTCTCCATCCTCAAGATTGGCCTCAACTTACCTCGGGAAAAACTCTATGATAGAATTGACCGTCGTGTGGTTGAGATGTTTCGTTCCGGGCTGGTCGAAGAGGTTCGGCAACTCCTCGATAGAGGATACGGT
>JAPYTY010000387.1 GCA_029942065.1 Acidobacteriota bacterium
GTCCCTATTTATCTCCCCGGGAGAAATCAGCTCTTTCAGCCTTCCTTCTGGCTGCTGATCTTCATCCTGACCGCCTTCGGCTGGATGGGCATCACCTATTACATCCGGGGAGAGTTCTACCGGGAAAAGGCCAAGGACTATGTGGGAGCTGCGATTTCCATGGGGGCCTCGGACTGGACCATCATGTTCAAACACATTTTACCCAACGCCATCAATCCGGTGGTTTCCTTTGCCCCCTTCGCTATCGTTGGGAACATCGGCGCCCTGGTGGCGCTGGACTTTCTGGGATTCGGCCTGCCCGCTCCCACCCCCAGCTGGGGAGAACTGATCGGCCAGGGAATGAGTCTTCTAACCAAATGGTGGCTGGTATTTTTCCCCCTGGCGGCGGTTTTTTTGACCCTACTTTTGATTGTCTTCGTGGGGGAAGCCGTCCGCGAGGCATTTGACCCCAAGCAATATTCCAGACTGAGATAGCCGCCATGCCTGAAACTCTGCTTCAAATTCGAGATCTCAAGACCTACTTCAACACCGAATCGGGTGTGGCCCGGGCCGTGGACGGACTGGATCTGGACATCTACCGGGGAGAGGTTCTGGGACTGGTGGGGGAATCCGGCTCCGGAAAAACCGTCACGGCGCTCAGCATCCTGCGGTTGATCCCCAACCCTCCGGGCGAGATCGTCGGCGGCTCCATTGTTTTCAAGGACCGGGACCTGCTCGAGCTTCCCTGGGAGGAGATTCGAAAAATCCGGGGCAGCGAGATCAGCATGATTTTTCAGGAGCCCATGACTTCTTTGAATCCGGTCTTCACCATCGGTATGCAGCTCTCCGAGATGATCACTGCACACCAGGAGTGCACCAAAAAAGAAGCCTTCGAACAAAGCGTCCAGATGCTGGAACTGGTGGGAATCCCCGAACCGAAATTGCGCATGTCGGACTATCCTCATCATTTCTCGGGCGGCATGCGCCAGCGCGTCATGATCGCCATGGCGCTGGCCTGCAATCCCTCGCTGCTGATCGCCGACGAACCCACCACGGCCCTGGACGTGACGGTCCAGGCCCAGATCCTGGACTTGATGCTGGGCATCAAGAAAAAAAGAAAGGAAGCGGCGGTTTTACTGATCACTCACAACCTGGCCGTTGTGGCCGAGACCTGCGACCGGGTGGCGGTCATGTACGGCGGTCGCCTCCAAGAAGTGGCCCCGGTGGAAAATCTGTTCGGAAATCCCCGGCACCCTTACACTCAGGGCCTGCTGGCATCCCTGCCCCAGCTGGATGGAGACAAGGCCGACCGGCTTCCGACCATCCCGGGCAATGTCCCGGATATTCACGAGCTCCCCGTCGGCTGCAAGTTTGCGACGCGCTGCGGAGAACTCCTGGATCACTGTCACGAAATCGAACCACCCTTAGAACAGGTCGCTCCCGGTCACTGGGTGCGCTGCCATCTCATGGACGAAGAGAGTCGCTGATGGAGAAAATTCTCCAGGTCAAAGATCTGCGCGTCCGCTTCCCGGTGCATGGCGGGGTCCTGCTTCGCAAAATCGCAGAGGTGAAGGCAGTGGACGGCGTGAGCTTCGACCTGCTCAAAGGGGAGACGCTGGGCGTGGTCGGCGAATCGGGCTGCGGCAAGAGCAGCCTGGGACGAGCCATCATCAACATCCTCGGGGCCATGAACTACGGCGTCGAGGTCTCCGGGCAGATTCTCTACCAGGACAACGGCCAGACCATCGATCTGGCCCAGCTCAGCCGGTCGCAAATGCGCCCTTACCGCTCCGCCATCCAGATGATCTTCCAGGATCCCTATTCGTCCCTGAATCCTCGCCTGACGGTCCGGCAAATTATCGAAGAACCCCTCCGGATTCATACCCGTTACTCGGCGTCCGAACGCCGTGCCCAGGTGGTGGACCTGTTGAAGAAGGTGGGCCTTTCCGAAGATCATGCCAATCGGTACCCCCACGAGTTCTCCGGTGGACAACGCCAGCGCATCGGCATCGCCCGAGCCCTGTCGACCCGGCCCAGGATTGTCATCGCCGATGAACCGGTCAGTGCCCTGGACGTCTCGATCCAGGCCCAGGTGATCAACCTCATGCAGGAACTGCAGGAAGAGTTCGATCTCTCCTACATCTTTATCGCCCATGATCTCTCGGTGGTCCGGCATATTTCGGACCGGATCGCAGTCATGTATCTGGGCAATATCGTGGAAATCGGACCGGCAGAAAAGGTGTACCGCCAGCCCCTTCACCCCTACTCGCGAGCCCTTCTCTCAGCCGTTCCCCGGCCCGATCCGAAGGCCACTCATGAGGACCGCATCCCCTTGACGGGAGATGTCCCCAGCCCCATCCGCAAACCGTCCGGATGCGCCTTTCATACTCGCTGTCCTGTGGTGCAACCCTCCTGCTCCGAGGAGGTACCGCGGCTGGAGGTCAAGCAGGATCGTGCGGTCGCCTGCCCGTGGGTTTAAGAGCCGCGCTTCGCGCGGCGTTCCAGGTTCCAGGTTCCACGTAAAAAAAGGTAGAGCGGACTTGAGCGGCTCTTTGGAATCGGCGCGTCCTTGCTGTGGGC
>JAPYTY010000388.1 GCA_029942065.1 Acidobacteriota bacterium
TTGCGCTAGAATTCCTGGGGGCGGTGTTTCCACACCACCAAGACACGAAGAAGAATTCTCACCACAGAGACACCAAGACACAGAGAAGAAAATTCTTTTCCTTGTCTTAGTTTCTAAGATCTAAGCCAGTCCAATACGGGCATACAGACGTGCGGCCTCCCACACTCCGGAAACGTGAAACGTGGAACCTGGAACGCGCTGGTCGAAGACCAGCGCCCTGGGCTACAGCCCCAGGATCCCTTGTTGTCCATGATAGAAGAGTCCGGCCAGGGCTCCGGTCATGAGGGTGGCCAGTGTGGACCCGGCCAGGGCGGGAAAGGCCAGAGAGGCCAGGTCATCTCTGCGAGAGGGCACTAACGCGGTGATGCCTCCCACGAAAATACCCACCGAAGCCAGGTGAGCGAACCCGCACAGGGCATAGGAGAGAACCAGCAGGCTTCGGGGGGAGAGGCTCTCGGCCGCGGCCATCTCTCCCAGCTGCTGGTAAGCCACCACCTCGGTTAAAAGGATTCGCTGACCCAGCAGCTGACCGGCCTGTGACAGGTCGCTTGCTTCCAGGCCCAGCAGCCAGGCCAGGGGAGTGAAGGCCCATCCCAGGATCCGTTGAAGTGTCAGGGGGGCGCCGAACCAGCCCTCCAGTGGTGCGGTCGCCTGGGTCAGCACCAGGTCCACGACGCCCACCAGCCCGAGAACCGCCACCAGCAGCGTAGCGATCCCGGCGGCCAGTTTGAGGCCGTCCCAGGAGCCGGCGCCGAGGGCGGCCATGGTGTTGCCATGACGCTGGGACTCGGCCAGGGGGGGCATGGAACCGAGGGTCTCCGGCTGGCCGGTTTCCGGGAGTATCAGTTTTGACACCAGCGCGGCTGCCGGTATGGAAAGAAGGGAGGCTGAGATCAGATGTCCGGCAATTTGAGGAAAAGGCTCCTGGAGAAAGAAAACATAAAGAGCCAGAGTGGTGGAGGCGACGGTGGACATGGCGCAGGTCAGCAGTGTCAGCAGTTCCGAGCGGGTCATTCTCGCCAGATAGGGACCGACAGTGGTGGCCGATTCAATCCCCACGAAAATGTTGGCAGAGCCGGCCAGAGCTTCCGCCCCGGAGAGCTGCAAGGTTTTTCTGAACAGCCGACCGAACAATCGGATAATCGGTTGAATGAGTCCCAGGTGGTAGCCGACCGCCATCAGGGAAGCAAAGAAAATGACCGCGGGCAGGACCTGAGCTGCCAGGATAAATCCCACTGAAGGCTCTCCGGCTGCCGTGGTCTCCCCTGGATTGAGTATCAAAGGACCCAGAAGGAACCCGGCTCCCACCCGGCTGGCACCCAGCAGGGCCACCACCAGGTCGTTTACGATCAGCAGCAGGATGCGGGTCTGGGGCAGCAGAAAAATGGCGATGCCCATCATGAGCATCAACCCTCCTGACCCGGTGAGAGTTCGCCAGGCAATGGGCCGACGAAAGCCTCCCACCGCCCAGGCAAGACCGGCCAGGACGATGAGACCCAGCAGGGAGATCAGATTCAGGACGGTCATGAAACTACTATTAACACCCGGATCTGAAGAAAATCCGAAATTCGAACTCCTGAATCCGAAACCAATGACGTTGACCCTTTCTTCCTCCCCTTCTAGAATGCTCCCATGCCCCAACTGGAGGACAAGATCACCCAGCTGCGCCTCCTGCTCAAGGAATTCCAACAGGTCCTGGTGTGTTTTTCAGGTGGGGTCGACTCCGGTTTTCTGCTGGCCGAGTCGGTTGCTGTACTGGGAGACGATGCGGTGGCTTTGACGGCGGTTTCTCCCAGTCTGGCCCAGCGGGAGGGCTCCCAGGCACGTCTTTTGGCCCAGAGGCTGGGAGCGCGCCACAGGTTGGTTGAATCCCATGAACTGGATGATCCACGCTACGTTGCCAATCCACTGGACCGCTGTTTTTTTTGCAAAAGTGAGGTCTATGGAATCGCGGTTCGGGAGGCCGGCCTTCTGGGAATTCCCCACGTGCTGGATGGGTTCAACAGGGATGATCGGGGGGATCATCGGCCCGGCCACAAGGCGGCCCGCCAGCTAGGAGTGAGGTCTCCTCTGGATGAGTGTGAATTCACCAAGGCCGATATTCGTGAGGCCGGTCGGCGCATCGATCTGCCGGTCTGGGACAAGCCGGCTCTGGCCTGTCTGTCCAGCCGTTTCCCCTATGGGACCCCGATCACTCCGGAACGCCTGGCCCAGGTGGAGCGCTGTGAACAGGTGCTTCAGGATCTGGGATTCCAGGTCTATCGGGTTCGCTATCACGACCGGGTGGCGCGCATCGAGGTGGCTCCGGAGGAGTTCCAGAACCTCCTGAGAGAGGAAGTGCGTGATGAGATAACCCGTCGCTTCCGTGAGAACGGCTTCGCCTATGTGGCCCTGGATCTCGAGGGTTACCGCAGCGGCTCACTGAATGAGGTGTGAACCACAAAGATACAAAGAAGAAAATTCTTTTCTTTGTCTTATCTTTCCAATTTCAGCCAGCACAGTAGGAGTTGACCTTTTCGGAGCCCTGAAGGGGCGGAATATAATAGCCTGGGG
>JAPYTY010000389.1 GCA_029942065.1 Acidobacteriota bacterium
GCATCAGTGATCGCCATTTTCATGTCCGGTGGGTCAACAGGATTCTGCAAATCCCAAGCTGCGCCCAGGTGAATCACAAAGTCTACTCCTTCGAAGTAAGGTCCAAGATCAACAGCGCAAACATCGCCTTCGACGAAGCGAAAAGGAATGCCCTCAGAAAGGCTAAAAAGAGAACCGTAGCGCTGAGTGGAGAGATCGTCCAGAAGCAAGACCGACTCCCAGTCACCTGGTCTCAGGTGGCGAATGAAGCGCGATCCGATATGCCCCAGAGCACCGGTCACCAGGAGTTTCATTGGGATTTAGCGTTTCTCCAGCTTGGTTTTGTTCGAAGTGTCATTTGATCTCCGGTCCCTTGAGCCAATCGTAGCCAATTTCAGGGTCATCGTGGGCAATTCGAAGTTCATCATCCGGATTGTAGATGTTCGACGTGACGTATAAGAGATTGGCGGGTCCGCTTATACATTTACAACCATGCGCTACGCCGGGAGGGATGCGCAGCACAGCTGACGGCTGCTCATCCCCCATCAGGCATTCATCCGTTGTGCCGTAGGTTGGTGACTTGGTGCGCCGGTCGTGCAAAGCGACCCTCAGCACACCGTTGCAAACATACCACCAGTCCACCTGCTTTTCATGCAGATGCCACGCCTTGATGACCCCGGCATACATAAGCGAATGACTCCATTGCCCGAATCCTTCGGGAAAAAAGTCGTCGCCTACTCGAATGATTTCCCGAAAGAAGCCCCGCTCATCCCTATGAGTGATCAACTCTTTTAGAACGACTCCCTCGATCGAAATATTACTCAATGTGCCCTCCCAAAAGCCTCCATAGCATCAATCACTGTTTCCAGTTCCGACTCTGATAATCCCGGATACATCGGTAAGGAAACGACTTTCTGTGCTGCTCGCTCGGTTTCCATCAAGCCTCCTTCGCCAACCCGGCATTGCTGGCAGGCCGGCTGCAGGTGTACGGGGACCGGGTAATGGACGAGCGCATCCACCTCATTCCTTCTGAGAAACCTGAGTAGCGGTTCGCGCCGTTGTGACCGCACGACATAAGGGTGATAAACATGCGATCGCGATCAACTGATTCAGCAAGCTGAACCATGCCGCATGTCTCACAGGTCCCTACTTTCAGCTCAAAGAAGTATTCGTCCGCAAACTGTTCCTCCGTCAGAAACCCATTCGCTAATGGCATAGAGGAGTTTCCTGAGGCCTTCTCTGTATTGCTGTGATGGATACAAAAAACGCGGATTAGGCGTGTTTTCAAAGGGCTTTTCTGCCAATCCCCAGTAGTCCAAATATATAAGATTGAACGCCTTTACAAGCGGCGTCGGAGACGCTCCTGCAATCCCCTTAAATTCGTACAAGTCACTGATATAATTTAGCTTATCCCCTTCGGAATTGTACCCAATCCAGTTGACATCATTTGAGCCGCTCCGTTTTGCAATCCCTTCCCCATTCCAGACCGAAGTTCCTCCAACCCTCCTATCGTCCCATGGCCTTGACCAACCCGTCTCGGGTCAATTTGAACTCATCCGGCAGGGCCTCTTCCACTTTGGCACGGAAACCCTTGACAGACCAGCCATGTTCCACAAATCCGGAAAGAATATGACCTCGAATCCGAGGCCGTTCTTCCGACTCCAGGTAACACTCGAGAATCGTCTCACGGATCTCATCTTCATCGTGAGCAAAAAGATAGTCCAAAGCGGCTAATCGAACATCATCCGCTTGATCCTCCAAAAACAGTCGTATCGTACCTACCAGTTCCGGAGTCTGCACTCCTTCCAGCAACCGGATCAGCTGGGCGGTCGGGTCTGAACTAGCAGGAGGACTTCCCCAGTGATCCCTTAACACTTCGTTCATTTTTTGGGAAAATTTGTGTTCGGACACGGATTCTCTCAGAGCCTTCACGGGCCAATACAGTTGCCTCTCTCTCTTCAGGAATCTCAAAAGAGGCTCAACCGCCTCCTCCCCCATCTGAACGATCCAGGACAGGACCTCTTTTTTTTCCTCCTCATCCTGACCCGAAGGAGACACATCGATGGTAAAACGGTCCAGCAGAGCCAAGATGGATTCAGGCGTACCCATTTCGCGCAGCCGAAGGGCTGCATTCATTCGGGTAGCCGAGTCGCCGTGGGGTTCCTTGACTTTCTTCCGAGACCGCTCGATCTGCTTTTCCGGCGAACTACGAAACAGTGCAAGTAAGTTCATGATGCAACAGAAGTCAGTAAGAGAGAGTGTTCAGCCAGTTAGCCGGTCACCACTACTTCATCCCATACCTTTTCATCTTCTTGATCAGACCTTGACGGCTCAGCCCCAGTTTGGCGGCCGTGCGAAGCTGGTTGTTATGGCACGCGTCCAGCGCCTCCAGGATCATCCCTTTTTCCAGATCTTCCACGGCATCGGCCACCACCTCTTTGAGTGAAGACTCCCCTTGTCGAGCCGTTCGAACGCTCTTCCGGATGGCCTCCGAAAGATCTTCCTTCTTGATAACCTGACCTGCCCCCACGAATGGTACCACCCTCTAAGTTAGAGCCGGAGTGATTTGAA
>JAPYTY010000390.1 GCA_029942065.1 Acidobacteriota bacterium
CCCAGTGTGGATACCGTGGTTGCCGCTATCGCAGGTGCTGCAGGTCTGGTTCCAACCTATCGTGCCTTGCTCGAAAAAAAGGACATCGCCCTGGCCAACAAGGAAACCCTGGTTATGGCCGGCGAACTGATCATGTCGATCATCCAGAAGGGCGAGTCCAGCCTGCTCCCCGTTGACAGTGAACACGCCGCCCTGCACCAGTGCCTGAGAGGTGCCCGGAAGGAAGAGGTACACCGCTTGGTTCTGACCGCTTCGGGGGGACCCTTCTTCGACAAAAATCAGGACCAGCTGGAAGCCGTGACGGTCGAGGAGGCCCTCAACCATCCCACCTGGGACATGGGGCCCAAGATCACGATTGACTCAGCCACCTTGATGAACAAGGGACTGGAGGTCATCGAGGCCTTCCATCTGTTCGGGTTCCAACCCGAGCACATCTCCATTGTGATCCATCCTCAATCCATTATCCATTCGATGGTGGAATTCGTGGATGGGACGGTACTGGCTCAGATGAGCATTACGGATATGAAATCGGCCATTCTCTACGCACTCGCCTATCCGGATCGCTGGGAATCAAATCTACCCCGACTGGATCTCCAATCGCTTTCCGCCCTGGAGTTCCACCCACCCGATCAGGACAAATTCCCCTGTATCAGGCTGGCCTATCAGGCACTCAAGAGCGGACAAACCTTTCCCACGGCCCTGAACGCCGCCAACGAAGTGGCCGTTGGCCGGTTCTTGAAAGGGTCCCTACCTTTTACATCCATTCCGGGGATTATCAAAGAGGTCCTCGATCAACACCAGTCCGCTCCCATGACCGACCTGGAAACGGTGTTGGAGGCCGATCGCCAGGCTCGCCGGAGAGCCGAAGAGACGCTCAGGAGCAAAAATTTCACCTGAAATTTCACTCCCGGCTCATTTGACAAGGTCTGACAACCGACGGACAATGATCTAGCCTGGATGATCAGGATCAGGTAGGAGGTTTAACTATTTTGGCGTTACTCGGTTCCATCGGTTTCAGCATCTTAGCCTTTCTCTTCGTGCTGGGAGTGATGATCTTCATTCACGAGTTCGGACACTACGCCGTTGCCAAGCTGCTTGGCATCCGGGTAGAAGTCTTTTCACTCGGGTTCGGCCGCCGCTTGATCGGATTCAAAAGGAACGATACCGATTACCGGATCAGCCTCCTACCCCTGGGAGGTTACGTCAAGATGGCCGGAGAGAACTACGACGACGAGCTTTCGGGTGATCCAGGTGAATTCATGTCTCATCCCAAGATGCACCGGTTCGCAGTGGCGGTGGCGGGTCCAATCATGAATATTGCCCTAGCCCTCATTTTGGTGGCGGCGACTTTCATGTTGGGGATCCCTGCTGCCAAGCACCTGCACCAAGCCGCCGTCATTGGAAGCATTGCAGACGGCTCACCGGCCCAGCAGGCCGGTTTGCAGATCCAGGACACGATCGTCGCAATCGACGGAAGGCCCACCCCGACCTGGCGGGAAGCCGAGTTGCAGATCAGCATCAGCCCCAATCAGGAACTACTCCTCTCAATTGAGCGCAACGGCAGCGTTTTCGATCAGTCGGTGATGACCTCGGTAACCGAAGGAATTGAAATCGGGACCATCGGCGCGGGCCCGTTCATTCCCTACATCGTTGCCGAGGTAGGGCCGGAGAGTCCGGCCGCTCGAGCTGGGCTTCAAGCCAATGATGCGATCCTCCAGGTGAGCCTGGGAGAAAAAACGAGTCGAGGCTTCAATGACAGCGCCGACATGATCAACTCCAGCGAGGGACTTCCGTTGCAATTTGAAGTTGAGCGCGGCGGTCAGGTTTTCGAAATGATCATTGCACCGGAAGAAATGGACGGTCGGTGGCGGATTGGAACCACCGTCCAGGTCATGGAACTGGAGAAGTACGGCTTCTTTGAATCCCTGTCCAGATCGCTGGAAAGAAACTATCGTCTGACCATGTTGACGTTCGAGGTGGTGGGACGGATCTTCACTGGACGGACTTCGCTGAAGGCCATGTCGGGTCCTATAGAAATAGCCCGTTTCTCGGGCATGGCTGCGGCCCTGGGCGGCACCCAGTTGCTGAACTTCATGGCCCTCGTCTCGCTGCAGCTGGGAATCTTCAATCTCATGCCGATCCCGATTCTGGACGGAGGAGTCATTGCTCTGCTGGGCTTTGAGGGCCTCATTCGACGGGACCTGAGCATCCGCGTCAAGGAACGGATTTTTCAGGTGGGCTTTGTTTTCCTCATGCTGTTGATGGGAATCGTCATCTTCAACGACCTGGCCAAGAATCTCCCAATTTTGGATTGAACCCCTGACCCCTGACAGGGGATCGTGTTCCATTTCCTCGGACATAGGGTCCGGAGTGTGGGAGGCGCCTACGTGTGTTCATTCCCAGGACATCCTTTACGCATTTGGGTACTGGGGCTCTCTCCAGGAAAGGAGGGCGAGGTACCCTGAGAGGAAGTGGGAGTGCATGGCATGTCTTGGTGGTAGGGGATCCAGAACCCCGAAGGGGTGATGTGAAATAGCCTGGGGCGTGAG
>JAPYTY010000391.1 GCA_029942065.1 Acidobacteriota bacterium
TCGTCTCGAGCTCGATTCAGGCTCCACCATACAGGCAGGTTAAAGGCAGACGGGCCGGTTTTGTCCATGGCCAGCAGACCAAATCTACCGGGCCGACTCGAGGGAAGCTCGGCAAATCCCGGGCCCTGCCCGGAGACATTACCGGAGAAGACCGCCAGGGGTTTGCGTCCCTGCTCCTGACCTCCCTTCCACTGTGAATAGGTTTTCTTGAGCTCATCGATTCGACTTTGTTCAGCCGAAGGGAGTTTGCCGTCTAGGAGTTCCATGAAGGCGTCGGTGAGATTGGCTAATTCTTCGGTCGTACTCCCCTCCGAAGCTTCTCCCACCAGATCCTGGCCCAGTCCATACCATTTGTAACCCAGAACCTCGGCCACCCAGACCTGGCGAAAGAAGGTTCGGTAGGCAAAAAGATGGATTTCATTGCTGTCTGCGCCCTGGGTGTGGGTCATAAGGAGGTGGCCATCGTCGCCGACTTCGATGATCTCGGAAGTCCCATGAATCAACTGGGCAGCCTTGGCTTCCTCGAGGCTGGCTGCAGCCACGGGAGCGAAATGATGGGGAGGGGTGGTGTGTCCCACCTTGCCTCCACTGTCCGCCTTGATGTCCGACAGGGTGAAAAGGGCCTGCTGGTTGACTGCCGCCACCAGGGGGTCTTGATCGGGAATGTCTTGAAACCGTCCCTGGAGATGTTCGGTTTCCTCCAGAGCCATCCTTTCTGCGGCCATGGGATTGAGGTAGGGCTCAAATTTTCCATGACTGACCATATAACCGATCAGGTGGCAGGCCTCCTGCTGTACCCGAACCGTCTCGGCGCGGTTCTGAGCGAAGACATCGACCACGTCCGTCGCGGTCGGTATTCGGCCCTTGTCATAGGACTGGTAGGCATAAGCGACCACCCGGGCTGTTCCAGGTGAAGAATAGAGAGTGCCGGCCTCCTGGAAGGTCGCCGGCATCAGTCCAACCCGGTATTCGCCCCCTTCTCCCCCGGGACCAAAGAAAAACTCGGCGGTAGCCTGGGTGAATTCACCAATGGCAGGGAGCCCGGACTGAGATCGCCCGATCATGACGGGATGGATACTTCCGGCGACTGCGATAGCCGGCTCATCGGCCAGATCGCCTTCCCCGAATTTCCCTCTTACCGCGTACACACGACTCAACCGCCACTCGTCGGCGTCAGCGATCAGGGCCACCATCTCATTGGTATGCTCGGGCCCGAACTCATAGGTTCGGACGTTTTCCTGGCCCCTACGAAGATCATCGATGGATTCAACGACTGCCAGGAAATCATTGCCTTCAATGCGTCGGCCGGAACCTTTATCCGGGTTGAAGCAGAGATTGAAGACGGCGCGGTTGAAAAATCCCCAGCTGGCATTGATGGCTTTAGCGACGTAAATAGGTTCCGCTCCTCGTTCCGTGTAGGGGTAGTCCAGATAGCGAAGACCGAGTGCCGCCAGCTGCTGCTGCGGACCCAGGGAAAAAATCTTATCGGTTTCAGCAGAGTCCAGGCCCATCTCCTGGGCTTTTCGAAGGGATTCCAACCCGGCTTCCAGGGCCGCTTGAAGGGCGGCAACGGCGGGATCAGATGAGTCTGGCCCGGCAAAGTCCGAGTTGTTGGTGCTGATATGAATGTGCAGATCCCCGGCAAAGCCATAGGCCAGGGCTCCGCGAAACTCTCCCTGGGACACCTTCTTATCGAGGGACTGGCCGGCGAAACCGATGATCTCAGGGGGCAGATCGAGACTCAATAAACTCCCTAAATCGAGAGAAATGATGTAAATGTTGGATTGTTCCGAAGAACCCTGTTTCATTCTACTGCCTCCCTAAGAAAGATCGACTCCAAGCGGAATACCTACCCACCTGTCAAAAATAACGGACGTATTATACAGCATGGCGAAAAATTCTCACTTCCTGCAGAAGATTTTTTTTCCTGCGGCTGAAGCCAGGCGTAGAGGGGACTCCGGGGTAGGCCGAATTACGTCCAAAACATTGACAAATACGACCTTGGAGGTTACTTTGGCAATAGAGGAGGGGTGCGACTTGTCCGTGAGGCCCGGAAACGTCAGGCAGCACCCTTAGGCTAAGGAAAACGATGAAAATATTAAGTATCGCCTATGCTCTCCCCAGCCGGAAAGTTTCCAACGAGGACCTGATCCAGCGGTTCGTCGATAAGAATAAGGACCGCCTCTCAGCCGGAGAACTGCAGAAACTGGTGGAGAGGATGAAGAGGTTTTTCAAGATGTCCGGGACCAGTGTCCGCTATCATCGCAAGATCGGGGAGCGAGCCCTGGATTTTGCCCTGCAGGCTGGAAACAAGGCTCTGGAGAAGGCTGGAGTGAAACGGGAAGACGTGGATCTGCTCATCTATGCTGGAGTGGGAAGGGGATGGATGGAGCCCGCCACGGCCAATCTGTTCCAGAGTGAACTGGGTCTTAAATCCGCCACCTGTTTCGATGTCTTGGATGCTTGTGCAAGCTGGATCCGGAGTCTGGATATCGCCAAGAGTTTCTTGAGTCAGAAGGTGTACAAATTGGTCATGATCCTGAATTGCG
>JAPYTY010000392.1 GCA_029942065.1 Acidobacteriota bacterium
GCTGAGAAACGCTCCTAGCCGGCCTAAGTGAGAAGACGCATCGATCAGGGAGTTTGTTCGTCTACAGCCCAGGCCGGAGGATGCATCATGCGCGGGAAGCTGTTCCGATGCCTGGAAATCTCAACGCTCTTTCCTCATCTCCGATCGGACCTGTCATTCGCCGCTTCTGTTCCAGGGATTCGGTACCTCGGACGACGGTTCTTCCCACCAGGCTCCAGCCACGACGTCACTCAGGAAGTGACGACTGGATTCCAATCGACTGATGCCCACCAGAGTGGCCACAAGGTAGGCTGGAATGGCGATTTTCCGACCATAGTAGTGATCAAGAATAGTGGCCCAGGTAAAGAAGGTTGAGGTATGTCCGGAGGGAAACGATACGCGGTTTTCTCCATCGGGCCGAAGGCGTCTCGTCGTCACCTTGACGGCGGCAGTCACGGTTGTATTGACCGCATAACCTTGAGCCAGTATGAACATCATGGATCGATGCCGTGGGTCCGTTGATAAGTATCCGGACAGCAGTAATCCCCCTGTCACGCCGGCGACCACCAGATGGTTGCCGATGACCGATCCAGCCTCACCCAGTTCTTCGAGTCGCTCGTGCCCATAGAAGAAATCCTTGATCGGATCATCGAAGGCGGTTGTGGTGGCGGTCGCGCCGACTCCGATCAACATAGGCAACAGGTTTTGTTTGGAGAAAAGGCCTTTGAGATTCAAGAGAAACTGCTGGGGGAAGTCCTTGAGGTAGCGTTCCCGGGTGGCCGGAGGCGAGGGCGGGGTGGAATGGGTCACTGCGCTGATGAGGACGAGCCCTCTGTCTTGTGACGTGCTGCCTTCCGGGGTAGCACTTGCAATCGGAAAAATGGAAGTCGAGGGAGCCTTGGGCCATTTCAGGCTAAAGACCGTTCCGGCCTAGAGGGACCTGGGACCCGGCACTCCTCAGTTTGAATGGGTCGATGCTATACTGCAAAAAAAACTAAAGAGGAGACTTTGATATGGAAGCCCAAAATTATGACAATCATCAACGCTTTCTCAAGAGCTATCACGGGGTGCTGTTTGGAATTCTTGTCCTGACGCTGCTGGGTGCCCTGGTGAACCTTTACCAATCGATGGGTGATCACCAACGCCAGTACAGCGCCTCCCTGATCGTGGTCATCATGATCGCCCTGTTCATGATCGCTTTTTTTAGCCGAATCTTTCCCTTGAAGGCCCAGGATCGAGCGATCCGAGCCGAAGAGAATCTGAGGCATTTTGTGCTTACGGGAAAGCTAATGGATCCCAGAGTGACCACTCGTCAGGTCATCGGCCTGCGCTTCGCTTCCGACGAGGAGTTGGTGGCTCTGGCACAGAGGGCGGCCGAGGAAAACCTTTCGGAAGACGAGATCAAAAAAGCCGTCAAGAACTGGCGGGTCGATGACTACCGGGTTTAAGGGCCTTTCAGGCCCCGGCATGAGAAAAGCTCCCGAATCCGAAGCCTGAAATTCGAAAACTCCAAACACTGTTTCGGATCTGGGAATTCGGATTTCAGATTTTCTTTGTTTCTTGCTCCTCGCTTTGGTCGAGGGATTCAATCCGCTGAACATTTCAAGGAGGTCTCAGATGAAACGACAGGTTTTTGCAGTAACAATGTGTCTGATTGCTATTTCCCTGACGGCCGCGGTCAGAGGGGATGATGCCGAGGATGTGAAGGCGGCGTACGCAAGACACATTTTGTTTTCCAGGACTGGCCAGGTCGATCCCTTTGTGGATCAACATCTTCCGGGCCACAGCGCTTTTGGCCCCACTGGTGGGATGCTCACCCGTTACGATTCTCCCGAAGAGGAGAGGGCATCTCGCAGTCGTTTGAGGCAGCCGGCCTATACCTCTCTGTCCAGCATTCTTCGCCACCTGGAGGTCAGGGTTTACGGCGATGCGGCCGTTGTCACGGGTTATCTCCAGGGACCTATTACTTTGACCGATGGAAGCAGAAGACAGGGCACACGGCGAGTCACGGCGGTGTGGATCAAGCAGGGCAATGACTGGAAGGAAGTCCACGACCATATGTCGCCCCTGATCCAGGCCCTGACAGCTCCATAAACACCCCTCACCCGGGAGAGTGCATTCGGCTGATCGCAGGAACCGGTTCAGAGGATTGGCCGGAGAGACTCTTGGTTTAGGAGAATTTCACCACAGAGACACAGAGAAGAAAAAGAACCACCAAGACACCTTGTGAAAGAAATTCGAAATCCTGGATCCGAAACCCTAATTGAAATCTGTTTCGAATTTGGGATTTCTGATTTCGGATTTTCTATCTGAGGTAGGGGCGTTGTAGCGGCCGCTTATTAGCCCGACTATTTCACCCCCGCTCTACTGCATCGGCGCCATGATCCGTCCTGACTGTGTTGCACTCCTTCGGCCTCTTCAGCGTACCCTACAGTACGCTTCCGGGGGCCTCCTTTCGCGCGCCTTGTCAGGTCGGCCCTTTCTTCGTTCCTCAGATGAAGGCGGCGCCGCTTCGTGACGACCTGGTGTGAGACAGTTGGGCTTGAGCGGCCTGGAACGTGGAATC
>JAPYTY010000393.1 GCA_029942065.1 Acidobacteriota bacterium
ACCCTGGCCATGGGCCATGCGGTTTACGCCTGGGATGTTATGGAACGAGCCTCCATCAAGGGGGTCATGGATGTCGCCATGCCCCTGGACTATTGCGGCTATGCCAGCTGCGTGGTTTCCATCAAGCCTCTGGTTGAAGGCCACGCCGATGTCATAGCCAGCGCACTATGGGGATCCAAGGCTACGGTCTGGGCTTACAAATACATAACCGTGGTGGATGAAGATATCGACCCCTGGAACACGGCGATGGTGAACTGGTCGGTCGCCTGGCGGGTTCAGCCGGGTGAGGACATCCATATCTGGAAGAGACACCGTGGATCGCGGCTCGATCCACGAGTTCCGCCGGAGGAGAAGGGATTTCAGGACCACATGATGATTGACGCCACCCGACCCTACCATTGGCCTCCACGGGATATCTGGGGTACCGATGGAGTCGGTAAAGGGATTCCTCTCAAGTTTCCCCCCACCACACGGCCGGCCACCGAGACCGCGCTGAAGGTCAACGCAAACTGGGACAGCTATGGCATTGAACGGACCAAGGAGTACATCGGCTCCCCTGAAGGCATGATGAAGCACTGGTGGACGGACGAGGAGATCCAGAAGGTACTCTCTTTACAGGTGATGCCCTGATGGGGAACCGGCTGGTGGAGCGAGTTGATGGCTGAAAAGGGAGACGAGAAGGAGACCCGGGTCGCCAGTCTTCCCAAGGAACTGGTGGGTGTAGCCTGTCCCAAGTGTGATTTCCAGATCAGTCAGGATACCGAGATCGTCTACAACCGGGAAGACCAGTTCTTTGTGGGCTACAACCTGACTTGCCCCAACTGCGGAAACGCGTTCGCCTATACGCTGTACTTCAAGTGAGAGCGGGTTAGAGCGGGAATGGAGATAGCCCATGCCATTTGAGGGACTGCGTGATTACCTGGAGGCCCTGGAAGAGAAGGAGCTCTTTCACTGGATTGATAGAGAGGTCGATCAGGATTGGGAGATCGCCTCTCTGGCACGTCTGATCTTCAGGGGCTTTCCCGAGGAGCGCCGTTTCGGGATGGGCTTTCGCAACATTCAAGGTTTTCCCGGTGCGCGTCTCGTCACCGGTGTCATTGCCGCCTCTACCCAGCAGATTGCCGTCGCCTTGGGGACGGAAGCGGCTCCCCTTCCCATCTTCAAGCGAATTACCCAGGGAATGAATCACCCGGTGGAGCCCGTGGTGGTCGACTCGGGTCCCTGCAAGGAAGTCGTCCTCCACGAAAAGGAGGTCGACCTGCTTTCCTTTCCGATCCCGACCTGGACACCCGGGAAGGACGCCGGGCCCTATATGACTCCTTTGTGGGTGACCAAGGACCCGGAGACGGGTGACCGGGACATCGGGATCCGCCGCTGCCAGGTCAAAGGACCCAAAAAGACGGGAATCCTGTTTGGAGCTCCGGACCGATATGGCGCGGTCCACCTTGCCAAGTGGAGGGCTCTGGGAAAACCCATGCCTGCGGCTCTTTTTGTCGGCGCTGATCCGGTCACCTATCTCACCGGTCCCTCACGCTTCGGTATCGACGAGCTGGCGGTGGCCGGAGGAATACGTGAAAAACCAGTGGAGCTGGTGCGCTGTGAGACCTGTGATCTGGAGGTTCCCGCCACCGCCGAACTGGTGGTGGAAGGTGAGATCTCCACCGATTATACGGAGCCGGAAGGTCCCTTCGGAGAATTCACGGGCTTTATGGCCGGTGGAAGGGAGGGCCCGGTGTTTACCGCCAAGTGCATCACCCATCGAAAAGATCCCATTCTGCTGGGGCTCATCAGCCAGTTTCCGCCCAGCGAAAGCAGCATCATCAAACGGAATCTCCTGGAGGCGTCTCTTTACCAGCACCTCAGTTCGTCTCTGCACATTCCCGGCGTTACCGATGTCCATGCTCTGGAGGCCGGCGGGTGCACAGCCATTCTCTGGGTGAGTGTGAAGAAGATGCACAGTGGACAGGTTGATCAGATCGCCGCCGGTGTGATGGGCTATTTCGGGATGAGCTATTACAAATGGATCATCATCACCGATGATGATGTCGATATTCGAGATCCGTTCATGCGAGATTGGGCGCTTTCGTGGAGAGTGCGGCCCGACCAGGACATGCGCATCCTTCCCAATATGAGTGCCGTGGAACTCGACCCTTCCTCCTTGCCGCCCGACCAGGTGGTGGAGGATCCCCGAGGGGCCAAGGTCATCGTCGACGCCACCAAGAAGTGGGAGTATCCGGCCATCTCGCTGCCGTCTTCCGAATCACTGGGCAAGGTCATCAACAACTGGGCCCAGTACGAATTACCGGCCCTTGACGAGGTGAAATTCCCAAAGGGATTTTAGCCGTTCACCACAAAGACACAAAGACACAGAGAAGACTGTCCCAGGGCGAAGCGCCCTGACCCAGGCTCCTGTCGCTCCTTCGGAGCGAGGTCTGACATCCTGTAGAAGGGGGCACGGCCGTGCCCCCGTCTTAAGCTTTACAGTCCTTGCTGTGGGCGCCCTCAGGGCGCCCCGACTACAGGCAGCAGGATCGGGCCACCCG